>JAPYPT010000036.1:0-13072 GCA_029937535.1 Alphaproteobacteria bacterium | reverse complement strand
CATTGACGGAGCGCCTGAACCTGGAATGGCCGATTTTTCAGGCCCCCATGGGTGATTTCACCACGCCGTCTCTGGCGGCGGCGGTCAGCAATGCGGGCGGCCTCGGCGGCCTGGGCATGTTCCCCCACGGCGTGGAGGAAGCGACCCGCCGTATCGCGGGGTTCCGCCAGCAAAGCGGCGGCAGCCTGAATGTCAACTATCTGCTGTTCGAAACGCCGGCCGACCTGAGCGATGTTGGTCTACCCATGCGCCAGAGCATAGCCGCCTTGTACGCCGCCAGGGGCCTTAGCGACGTTCCGCAACCAATGCCGTCAAAAGGGGGAGGTCAGCCCGCAGCATCTTGCACTGTTGCTGGAAACCAAGCCGGAGGTGGTCAGTTTTCATTTCGGCCTGCCTGATCCTGACATCGTAGGGGCGATTAAGGACGCCGGTTGCTACCTTATCAGCACCGCCACCACGGTGGCCGAGGCCCGCGCGCTGGAGGCCGCCGGTGTCGATGCCGTGATCGCCCAGGGGGCCGAGGCCGGCGGCCATCGCGGCACCTTCACGGGCGTGGATATCTCCCAGCAGCCGGGATTGCTGTCCCTGCTGCCCTAGGTCGTGGATGCCGTGTCCATCCCGGTGATCGCGGCGGGTGGCATCGCCGACGGCCGGGGCATCGCCGCCGCCATGATGCTGGGCGCCAGCGCGGTACAACTGGGCACCGCGTTTCTGCGTACAGAGGAGATCAATGCCTCCGATTCCTATAAAAGCGCGTTGGCCGCCAGCGGCGATAGTCATACCATGGTGACCGCCATGGCCTCGGGTAAACCGGCACGGGTCATCCGCAACCGCCTGATCGACCAGGTTTCCGCCCTAGCTGCCGAACCCCTGCCATTCCCTGCGCAAATGGGCCTTACCCGGCCCTTGGGCGAGTCCGGTGACGGCGACTGGATGGTCATCTTCGGCGGCCAATCCGCCGCCCTGGGCCGCGCTCTACCCGCCGGCGATCTGATCGCCGTGCTTGCCGAGGAGACAACGGCAAGGTTCAAGGCCTTTGCCGAATAGCGCCTATCCCGAATTGTTATCACTCACGCGCCGCGACCCCCCGCAGGGGGCCCAGGAACATGATCGTCGCCAGGTAAAGCGTCGACGCCGCCAGACAGGCGGCCGTGCCGCCGGCGGGGCCCCAGGCGGGGAAGGTGAAGGGCACCAGCAGAATATAGAGGATGATCGAGCCCATGCCGGTGGGGAAGCCGCGGACCATGGCATGGGTGCTGGCCTTGCCATAGGTGAGGTGGATGATCAGATAGGTTGGCAACAAGGTGGCGGGGAAACCAACCAGGATGCCCGTCCAGCGCGAGCCGACCAATTCCGCCAGCGATATCACGATGGTGATCAATAGGGCGGCGCAGCCGCCGCGCAAGAGCAACTGGCGGAGCGTGAACCTGACCGGGCGTTCGACCTTGATGAATTCGATCTTGCGCACCAGCCAGGCGGACAAGGCGATCGCGGATACCGTCAGCGCCGTGGCGCCCACCAAGTTGAACGGTATGGCTGCCAGCACGGCGGCGACGGCCAGGAAAACGATCACGGCGGCGCCCAAACCGCCCAGGGCGGAATAGCGTTGCAGGCGCGAGGAGGTCCAGTAATAGGTCAGGACAAAGGATAGCGTGCCGGTGAATGCGGCAATGGAGTAGGGGACGCTGTCGACCACATAGTCGATGCCCAGATCCCGGCCCACGAAGAAATAGACCAACACCGCCGTCAACGGCGCGCCCGACAACAGGCCCGCGATGCGCATGCTGACCCGTTCGGCGACAAGCGTCAGGCCGAGCACGATGACGGCGGACCAGGCGGCCTTGACCAAAAGGCTGGTTTCGTGGGGGCTCTCCATGGCCTATTTGGTTCTGCGTGTTATAGGCCACACAACACGACGGTTCGTCATCCTCGGGCGTAGCGAAGCGGAGACCCGTGGATCCAGGGCCGCAAACACATGCGCTTGTTGCCCTGGATTGCCGGGTCGAGCCCGGCAATGACGTAAAGGAGGCCGTGTGTTGTGTTGCGTGGTTATTGGTTTGTGCCTTCCACCATTTGGCGGACGATATTCTGAAAAATCTCCAATGTCGCCTCGCCGCCGCCGCCCTTGGCCAGCGCCCCGACGCTGAATTTGGGAGAGTGCATGGCGCGTTGAAGCTTTTCACAGATCCACATGTCTTCCAGTTGATGGTCCAGGGTCTCCGTGGGATGACAGTCCAGCAGCTCCAGCTTGACATGGCCCGTATGGGGATCGCGGGCGCGCTCGGAGGCTTCGATATTCTGGCTGACCCGGCCCTTGCTGCCCGGAATGCCCCAGACGCGGCTGCGGATCAGGGTTTTTTCCGCGCCAAGGGGCAGCAATTGCGAGACCGAGAAATTGTACGGGTTCGGCAGCGCGATGGTGGTGGGGAACAGCATGTAGACGCCGCCATAATCCGCATCCTCGGCGCCAGGAATCGTGGGTTGGTCGTCACCTTTGATACGATCGGCAACGGTTTTTGCGATGGCGGATTTACGGCCCTTCTGCTCCGTATAATACCAAATCAAGTGATCCCCCTTGGGTACCCAGTCGTTGCCCGTGGGGGCGGGGCCGCCAAAGGTTTTCCGGTGTAGATATTTCAGGTGATAGCCATCAATGGCGTTCTCGTAAAAGACCTTCCAGTTGCAGTTCATCTCGTAGGTCACATCGCGGGTTTCCACCAGGGCCGAGATATCGTGGGGCCAGGCAACATCCTCCACGCCGCCCAGCCAGGCCTGAAAATTGGCATCCGGATCGGGATGGAGGAAAACCATGTCGCGGAACACCGCCAAACCGGCCCCATGCAGGTTCAGACCCGCGCGGTCGAGTTCGGGAAAACAATCCGCCTCATCGGGAATACCGCGCAGATTGCCGGCCAGATCATAGCTCCATTCGTGATAAGGGCAGACGAAGGCACCGCCCATATTGCCCGCGCCCTCCAGGATCTCCGTGCCGCGGTGGCGGCAGATGTTATGAAACCCGCGCAAAGTGCCATCCCGGCCCCGGACGGCGGCCAGCGGATAATGTCCGGCCTGGGCCGTGGTGTAATCGCCGGGTTCTGAAAGATCCGACACCACGCCGGCGAAGACCCAGGAGCGGGCGAACAATGTCTTTTGCTCCGCCGCGAACCATTCGGGCGAGGTATAGGCCTCCGCACCCAGAATTTGCCTCGGCTGCTCGGGAATTTGCCATTGGCCGGCATCGTTCATGGTGGACCTCGCGTTTGGAATTTCTTCCGCCAGAGTATCAATCCAGCCGTCCCCTGTTGCAAGCCGTCACCGCTTAGAGCAACCTGCGTTCATTTGAACGCGGACAAGTTGCTCTAAAACCTTAAAATAGATCAAATTATCAGCCCAAAAACGATACCGTTTTTTGGGCTGTTTGATCTAACGCCGCCGGCTGGCCTGCACTGCTGTTTCGAGAGCCTGGAGAAAGCGGGAGCGGTCCTGTTTCGAGAATGGCGGCGGCCCGCCCGTGATCTCGCCTTGTTCGCGCAGGCCGGCCATGATCTCCCGCGTCGCCATGGCCGTGCCGATGGAGGCATCGGTGAAGGGCTTGCCGTCCGCCCGGATGGCGCCCGCACCCCGCTTCAGGCAGCGGTCGGCCAGGGGGATATCGTTGGTAATGGCGATATCTCCCGGGCCGATATGTTCGGCGATCCAGTCATCCGCCGCATCCGGACCGGGGGGTACGAAAACCAGGCGCACCAAGGGGCTGGGATAAGGGCGGATGCCGCCGTCACTGACCATGTGGGTCACCAGGCCATGGCGCTCGGCGACGCGGATAACCTCGTCCTTGACCGGGCAGGCGTCGGCATCGACGTAAATTTCAGTCATCGCTCAAGCCCGCCGGTGGATATTGGGGTATATTAAAGAATGCCACGATACGAGTACCAAAACTGCCCGCTCTGCCGCGGCACCGACATTGTAACCTACCATTCCGACAAGATGCGGGATTATCTGAACTGCACGGCCTGCGATCTGGTCTTCGTGCCGCGCGCCCAGCATATTTCGCCACGTGCCGAAAAGGCCTATTACGATCTGCATGACAATCAACCCGATGACCCCGGATACCGCCGCTTTCTCGACCGCCTGTTCACACCCCTGAACCAACGTCTGACGCCCAACGCACAAGGCCTGGATTTCGGCTGTGGTCCGGGCCCGACATTGTCGAAAATGTTTGCCGAGGCGGGACACGAAATGGCGCTTTACGATCCCCATTACGCGGAGGACAAATCCGTCCTGTCCGCGTCCTATGATTTTATCACGTTGAGCGAGGTGGCCGAGCATTTGGCCGAACCGGGCCCTGAACTGGATCGCCTGTGGCGGCTTCTCAGGCCCGCCGGCTGGCTTGGCATCATGACCAAGCGGGTCCGCGACAGGGCGGCGTTCCGGACCTGGCATTACATCACCGATCCGACCCATGTCGCCTACTTCTCCGAGGCCACGTTCCACTGGCTGGCGGGCCACTGGTCTGCCAACGGCGCGCTGGCAAGGCTGGAAATTATCGGCGCCGACGTGGTCTTGATCCAAAAAGAAATCTAACAGGCTACTGAAAAACACTTAACTCAGACCACTCACGGTCATCAACTCTGTTGTTGCAGCCTGCTAAATCACCCCATCCCGGCGTAATTCCGCAATGGCGTCCGCGTCGAAATCAAGCAGCTCGGCAAGAATTTCGTCCGTGTGCTGCCCCAGGGTCGGCACGGCGCGGTGGGTTTCGACCGGGGTATCGGTCAGGCGGATGGGATTTCCCTGCAAAGACACCGTGCCCAGATTGGGATGCTCCACTTCAATAATCTGCCCCCGGTGTTTGACCTGGGGGTTTTCCACCACCTCGGCCACCGTGGCCAGGCGGGCGCAGGGAACCTCGGCCGCCACCAAACGTTCATACAGCCAGTCCTGATCGTGCCGGGCGAACCAGCCGGCCACGGTTTCATCCACCAGGTCGGCGTTTTCCAGGCGGTCCGCCGGGGACGCGAAGGCGGGATTATCGTGGATTTTCCCTTCGCCCATGATCTCCACCAGGGCCTCGAAATGTTTCTGGCCCGCGGCCATCAGGTGCAGCCGTTTGCCGTCCCGCGTGGGATAGGTGTTGGTGGGGGCGCTGTAGCGGTCGCGGTTGCCCATGCGGCCCATGACCACGCTGTCGCGCTGATATTCCGCCACCGCCGTCATCAGAAACGACATGGCGGTATCCAACAGGGGCACATCCACCACCTGCCCGCGCCCGGTGCGCTCGCGGGCATGCAGGGCGGCCAAGACGCCCAGGGCGGCGTTGGTGCCCGTTGAATAGTCGATCATGATGGCGCCCATCATGGTGGCCTCGCCATTCTCGCTGCCGGTCAGGTGCATCAGGCCCCCTTCGGCCTGGGCGATGGCATCGAACGCAGGCCGTTTGGCCCAGGGACCGTCCTGACCAAAGCCGGAGATGCGGGCCATGACCATGGCGGGATTGAGGGCGCTGATCGCTTCCCAGCCAAAGCCCATGGCCTCCATGGTGCCGGGCCGGAAGTTCTCCACCAGGACATCCGCGCCCTGGATCAGAGAGGCCAGGATTTCCCGGCCACTTTCATGGCGCAGGTTCAGGGTCAGGGAGCGTTTGTTGCGGTTGTACATCAACATATACAGTTTATCGTCGCCCGTGGCCGCGCCGTCACCGCGCATGGGGTCGCCGCCATCGGGTTTTTCGATTTTGATCACATCGGCCCCGAAATCACCCAGCATCTGTGTGCAATAGGGCCCCGCGACATAGCGCGATAGGTCGAGCACCGTTATTCCTTCAAGCGCACGCGTCATGCGGCGTAACCTCCGATTGGTGAATTTTTCTTCTTGTAACCCGTGACGCCGCCAAAGCCTAGACGGCGTCGTTTTCGCCCCTTCCCCACCGTTTGAAACGTGCTATGAAACGGGCAAATAGATATAGGAGACCCAGAGCATGTCGGACGCAGTCGATTTCACCAAACGCGGCGCCATAGGCGTCATTACGGTCAACAGCCCGCCGGTCAACGCCTTGAGCGCCGCCGTGCGCGACGGCCTGGGCGAGGCCTTCGAAAAGGGTCAGGCGGACCCGGAGATCAAGGCCATGGTGCTGTTGGGCGGCGGCCGGACCTTTATCGCCGGCGCCGATATCCGTGAATTCGGCCAACCGCCCAAGGGCCGGCCGTTCCATGACGTGCTCAAGGGCATGGAGGCAAGTTCCAAGATCATCGTTGCCGCCATCCATGGCACCGCGCTGGGCGGCGGGCTGGAGACGGCGCTGTGCTGCCATTACCGCTTTGCCGTGCCCAACTCCATGGTCGGCCTGCCGGAAGTGAAGCTGGGTCTGTTGCCGGGCGCCGGCGGCACGCAACGCCTGCCCCGCCTGGTCGGCGTGCCCAAGGCGCTGGATCTGATCACCTCGGGTGATTTCGTGCCCGCGCCCCAAGCTTTGGAATTGGGCATCGTCGATGAAGTGGGCGATGACCTGCTGGAAGGCGCGGTCGCCTTCGCCGAGAAACTGGTCGCTGACGGCGCGCCATTACGCAAGGTCCGGGACCTTCCCTGCGATGCGGAAGACGGCGTGTTCGAGGCTTACCGCAAGGCCAATGCGCGGAAGTTCCGCGGCTTCCTGGCGCCCTGGAAATGCATCGATTGCATCGAGGCGGCGGCGACCCTGCCGTTCGACGACGGCATGGCGCGGGAGCGTGAATTGTTCGGCGATTGCGTGGTCTCGCCCGAATCCGCCGCCCAGCGCCATGTTTTCTTTGCCGAGCGCGAAGTGGCCAAGATCCCCGACGTGCCCAAGGATACCGCCCAGAAGGAAATCAAGCAGGTCGCCATGATCGGCGCCGGCACCATGGGCGGCGGCATCGCCATGAACTTCGCCAATGCGGGCATCCCCGTGCTGATGGTGGAAGTGGCCCAGGAAAACCTGGACCGTGGCATGGCCATCATCGAACGCAACTACCAGAACACCGTGAACAAGGGCCGGCTGTCCCAGGACAAAATGGACCAGCGCATGGCGCTGTTCTCCACCACCACGGATTTCGCCGACATCGGCGATGCGGATCTGGTGATCGAGGCGGTGTTCGAGAAGATGGAGCTGAAGAAAGAGATCTTCGCCAAGCTGGATGCCCATGCCAAACCCGGCGCCGTGCTGGCGTCAAACACCTCCACCTTGAGCATCGACGAGATTGCCTCGGCCACCAAGCGGCCCGAAAGCGTCATCGGCATGCACTTTTTCTCGCCCGCCAATGTGATGCGCCTGCTGGAAGTGGTGCGCGGCGGGAAATCCTCGCCCGAGACCATCGCCACGGCCATGGGCATCGGCCGCAAGGTGGGCAAGATATCCGTGCTGGTGGGTAACTGTTTCGGCTTCGTCGGCAACCGAATGCTGCACGGCTATACCGGCGAGGGCACGTTTCTGTTGGAATCCGGCGCCCTGCCGCAACAGGTGGATGGGGCGATCTATAACTTCGGCCTGGCCATGGGCCCCTTCGCCATGGGTGATATGGCGGGCCTGGACGTGGGCTGGCTGGTACGCAAGGCCCGCGCCGCCGACCGCCCCTCGAACGAGGAATACGGCGGCACCATCCCCGACCGTATTTGCGAATTGGGCCGTTTCGGGCAAAAGACCACCGGTGGCTACTACGACTACAAGGAAGGCGACCGCACGCCGATCCCCAACGGGGAGGTCCAGGCCATCATCGAACAGGTCTCGAAAGAAAAGAACATCGCCCGCACGGACTATGATGACGAGGAGATTATCAAGCGCGCGCTGTACCCCCTGGTCAACATCGGCGCCCAGATCCTCGACGAGGGCATGGCCATGCGGCCGTCCGATATCGATATCATCTACATCAACGGCTACGGCTTCCCCGCCCACAAGGGCGGCCCCATGCATTGGGCCGATGCAATCGGCCTGGACAAGGTGCTGGCCGACATCAAACGCTTCCACGCCGAAAACGGCGAACGCTGGCGCCCAGCCCCATTGCTGGAAAAACTGGTCGCGGAAGGTAAAAGCTTCGCGGATCTGCAGGCGGGCTGATCAACTGCCAATCATTTATGCCAACCTTTCCTTCAACGGTGTAATTTGAAATGCCGACACTGATCCACCAACGGGTACGGGACTGCCGGGCAGGCGAATACCCCAAGACCATTTGCCGGCTTTCCAGCGGCTGGGTCGTGCTGGGCGATGTTCAGTTCCTGCCCGGCTATTCACTTTTGCTGCCCGACCCTGTCGTCGCCGACCCCAATCAAATGGATGAGGCGACACGAAAGACATTTTTCTACGAAATGTCCTTACTCGGCGATGCGATTTTGTCCGCGACGGACGCAGTGCGGGTCAACTACGAGATATTGGGCAATCAGGAACCGGCACTGCATGCTCACGTCTTTCCAAGATTTGAAGATGAACCGGAAGAACTCCGCCTGAAACCGGTGTGGTTCTACGACTGGGAAGCCGCGCGCCCTTTCGACCCGGAACGGGACCGCCCTATTATGGAAGCCATTCGTGAATATCTTCTGGCGTCCGGAAACGCTGAATAATGATTTTCGCACCATAATTGGGTTGGGTGGCGGGCCTTGGCTGTTGTGGAGGGGCCTTTTTTGTTCGTGAAATGTATGAGAAATTGATTTAGTATGATTTTATCATACCAATCATCACGACGAGGTTCTGATGGCCGGAAAAGTAGAACGCTTGACGATTACCCTGACGCCGGAACTGGCGGGCGATGTCAGAGATTCCGTTTCGTCCGGCGCCTATGCTTCAAGCAGCGAGGTCATTCGCGAAGCCTTGCGGGATTGGCGTCACAAACGGCAACTGCGGGCGCGCGAACTCACTGACTTGCGCGCTGATATCAATTCCGGATTTGCTGACGTCGCAGCGGAGCGGGTTCAGGATTTCGATGCGGAACGGATCATTGAACGGGGGAGAGCGAAATCAGCAGACCGCTCAGGCTCCGCATAACCGAAAACGCAGAAGAAGACCTTTCCGACATCTGGTCATTTTTCGCGGAAGGCTCGCCCGAACGTGCGAGCGAATTCGTGCGGCAGATCGAAACTCGGTTTACACCGTTGTGCGAACATCCTGAACTTGGCCCGTCGCGCGATCACTTACGGCAGGGTCTTCGTGTCCATTTTTTCCGGGACTACGCCATCTATTACCTATTCAACGAATTCGAATTAATCATTGTCCGAGTGGTTCACGGTTCCCGTGATGCAGTTGCGCAGTTCAATTAATCAGCCACCCCGCCGTTCCCTGGAGTAGCCCTTCTTACGCGCCGTGCAGCCGCAAGGGCAGGCTGTCGAGATTGCGCAGGGTATTGTTGAGGCGGTGAATTGCCGGGCCGGTTTGTTCCAAGCGTTCGACCCGTTCCGCCAGTTTGCGCAAGATGATCTCGCCTTCCATTTGCGCCACGCGCTGGCCGACGCAGCGGTGGATGCCGGTGCCAAATGCCAGATGCCCGGACGGACGCCGCGTGATGTCGAACTGGTCGGCGTCCGGCCAGCGTCTCGGGTCGCGATTGCCGGCGCCGAGAAACAGAAGAATTTTCTCGTTCTCTGCAATGGCGGTGCCGGCCAACTCAGTCGCTTTCGCCGAAGTCCGAAAGAACGTTTGCACCGGCGCTTCGAAACGCAAAACCTCCTCGAAGGCATGTTTGGCCTGGCCGGGATCGCGGCGCAGGAGGTCCCATTGTTCCGGATGTTGGGCGAAACAATACAAGGCGTTGCCGATGCCCCCCACCGTGGTGTCAATCCCCGCGGTCAGCAGTGAGCGCACCAACAGGCCGGCTTCCTCCGCCGTAATCAAACCTTGGTCCGCCGCCTGATACAGATCATCGCCAATGCCGCCCAGGGACAAAGCGCCGCGTTCGCAATGGCGCATGATCCACTCACCGACCTCCGCCGAGATCGCCAGCGCTTCCCGTCTGAGCCGGTTATCGGGGCCAAAAACATTAAAGACCAGATTGCCATAGGCCAGAAGATTTTCCCGGCCTTCCTCGTTCAAACCGACCGCATCGGGAAACACTTTCAAGGGATAGGCTATGGCGATATCAGCCACGCCGTCGATATCTCGCTGTTGCAAAAGCCGGTCGATCAATTGATCCGCCTGGGCTTCGAATTCCGACTGCAGGGCGGTCACGGCCTTTTGGGACAGGGCCCTGGCAAGGGCCGTGCGCGCCCGTGTGTGTTCAGGCGGATCCGTCTCCAGGACAAGGCTGGGCGGGCGGAACGGCGGCTCGGTCTTGAAATTGGCCAGCCCCACGCCGGCGGAGGAACAAAACGTCTCGTAATCCTTCAGGACGTCAGCGCATTCCCGGTGCCGGGCGGAGGCCCAAATGCCGTATTTACTCAGCCAGACAAGGGGGCCGGCCTCCCGCATCTCCGCGTGCAATTTGTATGGGGCGGCCAGCACGTCCTCGGCAAAGGGATCGGCGTCGATGACCGGGGTTCCAGCCGGCAATTCTCGGGTCGAGACGGCCCTTGTATCGGGGTTCATATCGCTCTCCTGATAGGGGGCGGAGGTATTTGCCCAAAAGTGCTATCACGGCGCCACCTTAATGAATATCCGCCGAATTCGCCATGGCGCGGCCCAGGGCTTCGACGTCGAAGTCCGGCTGGCGGCAGGCTTCCAGGATCACCGCCTCGCGCCGTTCCAGCAGCTTGCAGGCGTCCGCCACGTCGCGCGCCACATCGTGGGGGATGACCACGGCGCCGTGGCGGTCGGCGTGGATCAGGTCGCCCGAGTGGACCAGCATGCCGGCGACGGAGACCGTTTGGCCGAAATCTTCCAGATGCACATGGGCGTGCGATGGACCGACCCGGTCGGCGATGAACTGGAAGCCCGGCGCGGCGGCATCGATATCGCGGACCGAGCCGTCGGTGACCACGCCCAGGCAGCCCAAGGCATTGTGGATGGTGGACTGCACCTCGCCCCAGAAGGCGCCATAGGCCCGGCGCGGGCCATCCATGTCCTGGATAATGGCGACGGTGGGCCCCGGCCCCGCCGCCACATAACGGTAATAGTTCAGGCGCTGGTCGCGCATGTCCGGGCCCGGGCGGCTGCTGGGCTCGACCGAGCGGATATTGGCGGTGCGGGCATAACCGACCATGGGTGGCAGGTCGGGAAAGGCGCAGACCAGGGGCTCCACCGTGAAGCCGATGGCCCGGCGTTCGGGCGAGGTCAGTTCCAGGGCGTTGCAGATGGTCGGCGTGTCCCAGGCGCGCAAGGCGGCCAGTTCGGCTTCATTTAGTGGGTTATCTGTCATGGCTTTACTCTCACACTCCAAGGTATTGATGTTGTACGTCCGGGTTCGCAGTCAACTCGGCGGAATTGCCGCTCCAGACCAGATGGCCCTTTTCCACGATAAAGTGGCGGTCACAGATTTTCGTCAAGGCGTCCACATTCTTGTCGATGATCAGGATGGCCTGTCCCGCGTCCTTCAATGACGACAAACAAGACCAGATTTCAGTCCGGATCAAGGGGGCGAGGCCTTCCGTCGCCTCATCCAGCAACAATAATTTCGGATTTGTCATCAGGGCGCGGGCCACGGCCAGCATCTGCTGCTCCCCGCCAGAGATCTGATTACCCATGCTGCCCTGGCGTTCCTGCAGCCGGGGAAACAGATCGTAGACCCGCGCCAGGGTCCAGGGCTGGCTTAAGCCATCGCCCGCCCGCGCCGTGGCGACCAGATTTTCGCGCACCGTAAGATTGGGGAAAATCTGCCGCCCTTCCGGCACCAGTCCGAGGCCAAGCTGTGCGATCTTGTAGGGGGCAAGGCCAAGCAGGTCCCTGCCCTGAAAGTCCAGGCTGCCGCCACGGGGCCGGATCAGGCCCATGATGGCGCGGATGGTCGTGGTTTTGCCCATGCCATTGCGGCCCATCAGACTGACCACCTGGCCGGCCTCGATGGACAGGCTCATGGCAAACAGGGCCTGGCTACGGCCATAGAAGGCGTCGATGCCGGACATATCAAGCATGGCCGGCCCCCGGTGGAGTTTGGGGTGCGGTTTTGGGCGCGGATTGGGGCGCGGTTTCAACCTCGGTTCCCAGATAAGCAGCGCGGACCTCCGCGTTGGCGCGGATATCGCCTGGCGTGCCGGTGGCGATGGCGCGGCCATAGACCAGCACGGTGATCCGGTCGGCCAGGGCAAACACCGCGTCCATGTCATGTTCGATCAGAACGATGGTGTGCTGGCCCTTCAAACCCTGCAGCAATGCCACCATGTGGGCAGATTCCTCCCGCCCCATGCCGGCCATGGGTTCGTCCAGCAACAACAAACTGGGGCCGGTCGCCAGCGCCATGGCGATCTCCAACTGGCGCTGCTCGCCGTGGCTCAGGTTGGCCGCCGGCGTCCCGGCCCGCGCGCCCAGGCCGATGTCCGTCAATATCTCCATCGCCGGTTGACGCAACCGCTGGTCCTGGGCGGCGGGACGCCAAAAGCGGAAGGAATGGCCGGCATGGGCCTGAACCGCCAGGGCCACATTGTCCAGGACGGTGAAATCGGGAAAGATCGAGGTGATCTGAAACGACCGCGCAAGGCCCAGGGCGGACCGCGCCGGCATGGACAGGGCCGTGATATCGCGGCCGGCGAAGCGAACCCGGCCCGCATCGGGGCGCAGTTCCCCGGACAATTGCGCGATCAGGGTTGTCTTGCCGGCGCCGTTGGGCCCGATGATGGCATGAATTTCGCCCGCCCGGATGTCGAGATGCAAATCATCCGTCGCCACCAAAGAGCCGAAGCGCTTGGCCAGGCCTTCAATTTGCAGGATGGTTTCAGCCATTATCGCCGCCCTTGGCGGCAAACAGGGCGTGGATGCCGCCCCGGCCGAACAGCACGATGGCGATCAGGATCGGCCCCATGACGATGGCCCAGTGTTCGCCCCCGTTGGTCATGACCATTTCCATCCATTGCGGCAGATATTCCTCCAACAACAGAAACGCCGCCGCGCCCAGCACGGGCCCGATCAGCGTGCCCATGCCGCCCATGATGACCATGATCATGAGCTCTCCCGAATGGGTCCAATGCATGACGTCCGGAGAAACGAATT
>JAPYPT010000348.1 GCA_029937535.1 Alphaproteobacteria bacterium | reverse complement strand
GGCCAGCACGCCCTGCGCAATGTTGCGCTGCAGGTTTTCCGCCATCTGCACGCCTTGTCGTTGGCCTTTCATCTTGACCGGCAAACGGGCGGGCTGAGCCGGACCATTGAACGGGGCACCAAGGGGATCGATTTCCTGCTGCGGTTTTCCCTGTTCAACATTCTGCCGACATTGCTGGAGCTGTCGTTGGTTTGCGGCATATTGTTGATCAATTACGGCCCCGCATACTCCTTGGTCACTTTGTTTGCGGTGGGCGTCTACATCGCTTTCACCCTGACCATCACGGAATGGCGCCTGCAACATCGCCGCGACATGAACCGCATGGACAGCGTGGCAAATACCCGCGCCATTGACAGTCTGTTGAACTTCGAAACCGTGAAGTACTTTGGCAACGAGGGTCACGAGGCGGCGCGTTTCGATAGTGCCATGGCGCGCTACGAACAAGCCGCCGTGCGCAGCCAAACCTCCCTGGCGCTGTTGAACATCGGCCAGGGCATCATCATTGCTTTCGGCATGTGTACGGTTTTGCTGCTGGCCGCCCAGGGAATCATAGATGGCGAATTGACCATCGGCGATTTCGTGTTGATCAACACCTTCATGATGCAGCTCTATCAGCCCCTGGGCTTCCTCGGGTTTGTTTACCGCGAGATCAAACAGAGCCTGGTCGACATGGACAAGATGTTCGAACTGATCGACGTGCATACTGAGGTCGCGGACGCGCCGGGCGCCAAACCGCTGCAAATTAGCGCCGGCGAAGTGGTGTTTGAAAATGTCGATTTTGGCTACAAAGATGACCGCCAGATTCTCCACGATGTCAGTTTCAAGGTGCCGGCGGGCCATACCGTGGCCATCGTCGGGCCGTCGGGTGCCGGCAAGTCGACCATTTCGCGCATTCTCTTTCGGTTTTACGATGTGAAGCGCGGGCGCGTGCTGATCGATGGTCAGGATGTGCGCGCGGTAACCCAGGCCTCGCTACGGGCCAGTGTGGGCATCGTGCCACAAGACACCGTGTTGTTTAACGCCTCTATCCGCTACAACATCCGATATGGCCGGACGGACGCAACGGACGAGGAAATCGAAGCGGCGGCGAAGCTGGCGCAGATCCACGATTTTGTCACCGGGCTGCCGGACGGTTATGATTCGGCAGTCGGCGAACGGGGGTTGAAACTTTCAGGCGGCGAGAAGCAACGAGTGGCCATCGCCCGGACCATATTGAAGAACCCCAGCATCCTGTTGTTTGACGAGGCCACCTCGGCCTTGGATTCCCAGACCGAGAAGGAAATCCAAGCCGCCCTGCGTCTGGTCTCCCGCGATCGCAGTACGCTGGTTATTGCCCATCGCCTCTCGACCATCGTCGATGCCGATGAGATAATCGTGCTGGACGCCGGGCACATCGTTGAGCGGGGCCGCCATGAGACATTACTGGCCGCCAACGGCATGTATGCCGCCATGTGGCAACGGCAACAAGAGCAGGCGGAGGCCTTGCAACGGTTGGAACGGCTGGATAAAGATGAGGTGCCGGCGCCGCATGAAGATCACGACAGGGCGCCGGATCGGGAACCGGTGATATAACCTGCCGGTAACGCTGGAAATTTAGCGGGCAAAGGTCGACGGCTAGAGCATGTTCATTTTATACATGCTCGTTATTTTAAGAGTAGAGCAATTGAACCAATCACTTGTGTCGCGCCAAAAACGTCTTGGGCTCACCCGATTGATTGAAAATTGCTCCAGCAGTTAACGGGACGCGAACATGGATGCGCTTAAGGCGGTCATAGTGCCGATCAACCGCGAAGGCTATCGTTTCATCGCGATCGCCGTGGTGGGGACCATCGTCTTGTTCATGATCGCCGATCCATTGGGCTGGCTGGGCGTTGTATTGAGCTGTTGGTGCGTCTATTTTTTCCGCGATCCCGACCGCACCACGCCAAGCCGCGACGGCCTGATCATCTCACCCGCCGACGGCGTGATACAGTCCGTCGGCCTGGCCATGCCGCCGGCGGAACTGGGCATGGGCGACAGCCCCCGCCAGCGCATCGCGGTGTTCATGAATGTCTTCAACGTGCATGTGAACCGCATTCCCATCAATGGCGAGATTACGGCGGTGTCATACCGTCCCGGCAAATTCTTCAACGCTTCCCTGGACAAGGCCTCAACCGACAACGAACGCCAGGCGATCCGCATGACCACCTCCATGGGTCAGGATATCGCCTTCGTGCAAATTGCCGGCCTGGTGGCCCGGCGCATTGTCTGCGGCCTGTACGAGGGGCAGCGGGTGCGCGCGGGAGAGCGGTTCGGCATCATCCGCTTCGGCAGCCGGGTCGATGTCTATCTGGACGAGGGCACCGCGCCCCTGGTCGCGGTGGGCCAGACGGCGGTGGCGGGCGAGACGGTGCTGGCCGATTGCGACAGCGACGAGGTGCGCCGGCGGGGAGAGATACGATGAAAATCCGGCGGCGCAACCGCCGGCTCAGGGAATTGCCGGTCAACAGCCTGATCCCGAATATTCTAACGGTTCTGGCCTTGTGCGCCGGCATGTCGGCGATCCGCTTCGCCATGCAGGAGAAGTGGGAGCTGGCGGTCGCCGCCATCATTATTGCCGGCATTCTGGACGGCCTGGATGGCCGCATGGCGCGGCTTTTGAAGGGGGCGACGAAATTCGGCGCCGAATTGGATTCCCTGTCCGATTTCATCGCCTTCGGCGTGGCTCCGGCCCTGGTGATCTATATGTGGAGCACGGAAGTTTTGGGCGGCATTGGCTGGATCGCGGGCCTCGCTTACTCCACCTGCTGCGCCCTGCGCCTGGCCCGTTTCAACACCGCCCTGGATGATCCCGACCGCCCCGCCTGGGCCAGCTATTTCTTCACCGGCATGGCCGCGCCCGCGGGCGCCTGCATGGTCTTGCTGCCCATGGCCGTCAGTTTTCAGGTTGGCGATGTCTTCCTGCGGGAGCCCGTGCTGATGGCGCTCTGGCTGTTGGCTGTTGCCTTCATGATGATCTCCCGCATCCCCACCTATTCCTTCAAACGGGTCCGCGTGAAGCGCGAAATGGTGCTGCCCCTGCTGGTGGTCGTCGGCATCGTCGCCGCCGTACTGGCCAGCTATCCCTGGTTCGTGCTCTCGGTCATGGGCGTCGCCTATCTGATCTCCATCCCCTTCAGCTACCGCGCCCAACAACGCTTCGCCGCGAAGCAGGAAGAGGCGGAAATAGAGGGCGAGGGCGCGAGAACCGAACCCGAGAGCGAAAGCAGCGGCGAGGGGACGCCAACAGGTTAATCCAGACCATTGCGGCGGTGCCGGAACCGGCGCTAGAGCAACCCGCATTCAATTGGATTCAATTGAATGCGGATAAGTTGCTCGATCTTAAAGGTTTTAGCGCATGGCCTCGCGTTCAATTGAACGCGACATGCGCTAGGATGAAGCGGGAGCTGCGATCAACGTCTGCCCTTGGCGAGCGCGGCTCATTAGACACTGCGCAACCCATCGGTTTAGTCTTCTTGGAAGAGTTGGAAACCGGGCGCCATGAATGAACCATGAAATATTGCCGTTAACGGAACATACGGGGGCTGAAGTTCTCGGTGTCGATCTGTCGGGTCCTATTGATGTGGCCACATGCGAAGATCTCAACCGCGCGTTTCTTGAATACTCCGTGCTGGTTATGCGTGAACAGAACCTGTCAGCGGCAAAACTCCTCGATGCCGTGCAAATATTTGGCGAGGTATTCGAGCAGCACAATACGTGTTTCGCCCTGCCCGAATGTCCGCAAATTCACTACCTCTCGAACCAAGACCATTACGCCAACGGCAAACGCTATATTCCCGGCGCCGGATACCACACCGATCATTCCAATGACGCCATGCCGCCCAAGGCGACCATATTGTGCGCGGTCGAATTACCCGACAGGGGCGGCGACACGCAGTTCGTCAATATGGGGCGGGCTTACGCGGACTTGCCGGACGAGATGAAGGCGCGCATCGACGTTCTTGAAGGCAAGCACGTCTATCAAAGCAAACACAGCACCCGAAAGCTCATGGGCCTGCCGGTGGAGCAGCAAGAAAAGGTGCCAAAATCCGTCGTCCATCCCCTGGTCCGCACGCATCCGGAAACCGGCGTTCGGTCGCTCTACCTCAATCCCATCCGTATCGAAGACATTATCGGGATGGCGGAAGATGAAGCGTTACCATTGCTTGATGGATTGTTGGCGCATGCGACACAGGAAAAATATCAATATCGCCACCGTTGGCGGCCGGGCGATCTGGTGATGTGGGACAATCGTTGTCTGCTGCATAAGGCGAATGGCGATTACCCTCATACGCAAACCCGCTATCTTTATCGGGTCATGCTCAAGGGCACCGCCCCCTATTGATGCGCCCCTATTAGCGCGGGCCGGCGGTATTGGCTCGTTAATTGGGTTGAAGCAGAAGTCGGTAACCAGCGCCGTCACCTTCGAAATGTGCCAAAGGCAGACATCGGAAATCTCTATTTGATGTTCTTCGAGACAGCAAAAATGCATCTCATGGCTATGGTCGGCCGGTTCCATCTCGTATTCGCTTCTTAATATTTGCTTACGCGGCTTCCGAGGTGATCGGCCAAAACGTGAAGATGCTGATGCCACCGCCGTATCAGGGCGAACATGAAAGTTTCCTGGACAGCATTCTGAAGTCCGGTGACAGCAAAATTACCTGTATTGGCCGCGAGGTTATCGGCCGGTGCAAAGACGGCTCGATTTTCCCGATGGAATTAACGGTCAGCCAGATGGCGGTAGCGGGCAAACCCATGTTCACCGGCTTGGTCCGAGAC
>JAPYPT010000347.1 GCA_029937535.1 Alphaproteobacteria bacterium | reverse complement strand
GGCAAGATCAAGGACCGCGCCCTGGCCATCGCGGCCTTCAATCTGGACCGCAGGGTGGAGGATCTGGAATATTCAGGCGGCACGGTCAGCGACCGCCATGACCCCGCCCACAAATTGACCTGGGCGGAGATTTGCTTCATCGCCTACCGCGCCCATCACAAGCTGCCCGATGGCATGGAGCCGGGCTTTCAGGCCCAGCATATTTTTCAGGTGCCCGGCGGCGGACAGCTTCCCGACGAGAACAACCGGGTCGGCATCTACCCCTGTTATTCCTTTCAAGCCCACATTCCCTATGTGGAGATCGATCCCGGCACCGGCCGGGTCAGCGTGCTGGATTACGCCATCGCCCATGACTGCGGCACGGTGATCAACCCCGATATCGTGCGCGGCATGGTCATCGGCGGCCTGGCCCACGGCATCGGAGCGGCCTTGTACGAGAAATTTTCCTATGACGAGACGGGGCAGTTTCTGTCAGCCACCTTCGCTGATTATCTGATGCCGTCGGTGCACGAAATTCCCGACGTCAAGGATGTGGAGCATTGCACGCCCTCGCCGCTCACCTCCCACGGCCAGAAGGGTTCGGGCGAGGGCGGCTATCTGGGCGCGCCGGCGGCCATCGCCTCCGCCGTCAATGACGCCCTGCAACCCCTCGGCGTGAACATTCTGGAACTGCCCATGCGCATGCACAAACTGGAAGCCCTGATAAACGAGGCAAAAAACAAATGATCATCGACACCCACGCCCATTACACGCCGCAAACCATGCTGGCGGCCTTGAAGAACAAGACCGGCCGTTTCCCCAATGTGGAACTGCTGCACCAGGACGACAGCTATCAACTGGTGTTCGCCGGACTATCGCCCACCCGGCCCCTGTCACCGAAACTGCGGGAGACCGAGCAGCGCCTGGCCTGGATGGACGAACAACGCATCGATGCCCAGATTGTCGGCGGCTGGCTGGACAGTTTCGGCTACGAGCTGCCGGGCGAGGAGGGCGAAGCGTGGAGCCGCTTTCTCAACGAATTTCAGATGAGCGGCACGGACGGTCTGGATCGTCTGACCCCGCTGGCCAGCGTCCCCTTGCAGGACGGCAAACGGGCGGCGAAGGTCTTGGAGGAGGCTCTAGGCGCCGGCTTCAAGGGCGCCATGATCGGCACCCAACCCCATGGCAGCAGCGGCAATCTGGACGATCCCGATCTGGACCCGTTCTGGGAGGCCGCCGACGGCCTGGGCGCGACCATCTATCTGCACCCCATGTTCGGCTGTGGCGATCCGCGTCTGTTGGATTACGACATGATCAACGCCGTGGGCCGGGGCACGGACACCACCACCGCCGTGGCGCGTATGTTGTTCACCGGGCATTTTCTGAAATACCCCAAGATGAACTTCATCCTCTCCCACGGCGGCGGCGCCATCCCCTACATGCTGGGCCGCCTGGCACGAAATTTCGAGATCCACCCCGGCAAATACGCCGATCCTGTCGCCGGATTCAAACAACTCTATTTTGACAGCGTGCTCTTTGCCCCCAACGCCTTGAACTACCTCTGTTCCTGCTGCGGCCACGACCGCATCATGCTGGGTTCCGACTACCCCTTCCCCATCGGCGATGGGGAGCCGTTGAAGGTTGTCGAGGCGGCGGATCTGGACGAGGGGCAGAAACAGATGATCCTGGGCGGCACGGCGGCACAGTTGTTTTAAACATGCGATAAAGAACGCTGAACCATTTTCGAGATTGACTTACGCGCCCGCGCCCCCGCCCGAAACGGAGTTCTTTCCAGCCCCGGCGGTGGGCAAATCCTTTGTGAAGACCATTCTGGCGATCCTATCGACACGCCACGGATGGGAGAACTCACATTTTAGACCGTTTTCGGTATTGAATTGCGCAATCAAGGCTGCGACGGCAGCCCGGTGCCCCTGTGCCGCCCCTGTGGAGCCGTGCGCTTCAGCGCACTGGCGTGAACGATAAAAGCTAGACTTGATTCGATGAATATCGAAAAAAGTCTAGGCTGGGTCGTAATAGTGGATTTCGAATAATACGCAGCCGCCATTCGATTTGAACGGACCGTGTGGGGCGCCGGGGGGGCGGCAGGCGTAGGTGTTGGCGGCGAAGGGCGCGCCGCCCTGGCCGTTCTCGTCATTGCCCACCGTTAGATCGCCCGATACCAGATAGACTTCCTCCCAATGCTCATGCACGAAGGGAACGGTGGTATGGACGCCGGGCTGGAAGCGCAGCAGGCGGGTGCGGCTGCCGGTGCCCCGGGCTTCATCGAGGGAACCGGCCAGGATTTTCTCCTCGATGCCGTCGGGATAACCGGGCGGCGTGGCCCAGCCGTCATCGAAATCAACGGGAAAGAACTCCTTGTGTTCCTTGGTTACGGCCATTGCAATGCTCCGTCTCTATATTTCTTGGTTCAGGGAATAGCTATCGAGAATGCGGTCCACCAGGCCCTTGCTGTGGTCCCAATCGTAGGTGCGGTAGCTGTGGTTCTTGGTCACGAAGGTGGCCCCGGCATAGAACATTTCGTACTGGGTATGGCGGGAAGCGAATTCCGAACCCACCGCGTCCCAGGCCAGCTTGAAAAACTTCACCCGGTCTTCCGAGCCCAGTACCGGGGATTGCTGGGTCATGCCAATGAGATCGCGCAGTTCGGGATTTCCGAAATCCGCCACGGATGATGGCAGCATGATCATGCCGCCGCCCGCCAGATCCCGCAGCGTCGCCATGACCTGGGGGTAAAGCTGCTGGGTCAGGACCTGGGCCGCATAAAGCGTATGGCGGTCGGGGACGAAATAATCACCGAACATGGTGCCCTTGACCTCCATGGCCTGGACCATGGCCTCGACCATAGCGCCGTGAGCGGCCAGTTGACCCAGGGTTTCGCGGACCTGGGGAAAGCTCGTGGTGCCGTTGGTTTCGGTGATCTTGTGGCCCAGCCCGATCAGGAATTTCATCTTCACCATCAGGCGCACCTGGGCCTGATAGTTTTGATAGACGTGGGCCGGTGTGGCGTGGAACTGCTTCTGGCACATCTCCACATCCTGATCGATGAAGACCCGCTCCCACGGCACCTTGACATGATCGAAGAACAACACCGCATCGTTCTCGTCGAACCGGTGCGAGAGTGGATTGTCGAACTCGGAGGGCGCATGGGCCTCGTAGGATTTGCGCGAGAGAATTTTCAGGCCCTTGGCGTTCATGGGCACGGCAAATGACACGGCGAAGCGGGCATCGCCCGGCTGCAGCGGCTGGATGCAGGTAACCAATACTTCGTTGGCGACAACGCCGCCCGTGGCCAGCATCTTGGCGCCATGGATGGTCAGCCCGTCCCCATCCCGGTCCACCACCCCGGCGGTCAAAGCCTCGTTGGATTGCTCATGCGCCGCCTTCGAGCGGTCGGCCTGGGGATTGATGATGACGTAGGTCAGATACAGCTCGTTGTCCCGGGCATAACGGTAATAGCCGGCCAGGGCCTCGGCGCGCGCCGGGTCATATTCGGCAAAGACATCCCGGCCGATATACATGCCGGAGAGGCGGGAGGCCACATGGTCCGGCGCCCGCCCCAGAAAGCCGCCGTGCAGCTCCGCCCAGGCCACCAGGGCCCGGCGCCGGGTCACCAGATCCTCGTAGGATTTCGGCAGTTGCCAGATCCGGTTAGCTCGATCGCCGCCGCCGCCGTCACCACCATCACCTCCCGGAATTTCGAACGTCATCAGCTCCCGGTTTTCCGGCTGGCTTTGAAAGTCATAAAGTTTGCCCACGGAGGCGACGACGTTCCTGAAGGCCGGGTGGGTGGTAACGTCGTCCACCACGCCGCCGTCCAGAAAGATTTGCCGTCCATCCCGCAGGGACTGGGTATGCTGTGCGCCGGTCTTGATCATGATCTTGCCTTTTTTTTGACCTGCATCATCGTTGCCGACCCGACACAAAGGGGACGGAGCCATATGTGCCGGCGGCACGGGGGTCTCAATCACTGTTACTTGGTATTATATGGGTATTGATTTTTGGAACAAGAATACTAGCTAATTTCCATGAGACGGGGCGATCGGCGAAAACCATGATGGGGAGACAGTGTCATGACCACGCAAAATTTTGGTTCACGGGAGGACTGGCTGACCGCCCGCAAGGCGCTGCTTGACCGCGAAAAGGCTTTATCGAGGGAACATGACGCCCTGGCCCAGGCGCGGCGCGCGTTGCCGTGGGTCAAGATCGAGACGGACTATGTCTTTGAAACCGAAAACGGCAACGCCGGCCTTGGCGATCTGTTCGGTGATCATCGGCAACTGATCGTCCAGCATTTCATGCTCGGTCCGGATTGGGAGCAGGGCTGCGTCAGTTGTTCATTCTGGGCGGATAACTTCAACGGCACCATCGCCCACCTGAATGCCCGCAACATCGCCTTCAAGGTGGTGTCCCGGGCGCCCCTGGAGAAAATCCTGCCCTTCAAGCAGCGCATGGGCTGGACCTTCGACTGGGTTTCTTCGTTCGACGGTTCCTTCAACGAAGATTTCAACGTCAGTTTCGGCCCGGATCACAAGTCGGAGGACACGGTGTTCTATAACTTCCGCGACACCAATTTCCCCGCCGACGAGGCTCCCGGCGCCTCCGTCTTCGCTAAGGACGATGATGGCGACGATGATGGCGCGGTCTATCACACCTACTCCACCTACGGCCGCGGCCTTGATGTGTTAAACGGCGCCTACGCCTACATGGACCTGGCGCCCTTCGGCCGGGATGAAGTCAGCGAGGGCCACAAAATGGGCTGGCTGCGCCATCACGACAGCTATTAGAGCGTTTTCAATTTAGTATGACCCATATCCTGAATTTGCAAGATAGTTGGC
>JAPYPT010000035.1 GCA_029937535.1 Alphaproteobacteria bacterium | reverse complement strand
ATAAATTATATTAAGGTCGCTAAATAAATTATATTAAGGTTTCCTATGCTGTTCATCCAGTGGCGGGTTGGTGGAAGACCAAGGGAATCGCAAATCCCGATCAACGATCCGCCCGTTTTGCGTTGGTTGTGGAAATTGATGCGGCCACTGTGGAAGCCGAGCTTTATGCTGAGGTGGAAACAGCCATTGAGGTGCTGACTGTTGTCCCAATCGTTGCCTGAAAGTTTTCAGCTTTTTGGCTCCTGAGCATACCTGCAAATCGACCGCGTCACTGACTAGGCGACAAAATGCAACCTCTGCCCGGCACGTTTGTGTGATCTCCAAAACGGGTCATCTTCGAACCGGATACGGTTATCCAATGTGGCTTGGATCGCCTCTGCCAGGTCGTGTTTGATTTCATCGCCGGTCATATCCAAAGCCACGGCCAGGCCGGCGCCGTTGCCGACGACCTATTGGAGGCAGATTTCCTTGATCTTCTCCCGCTCGACCTCGCGGACCTGGTCAGGCGTCAAGCCGGCGCGGTGTTCGCGCGGGGCATGGAGGGCGACGGCGGCGGTCTTTTCCCATAGGGGGTGCCGTTGCTGCCGGTCGGGGTTAATATCTCTATACCATTCACTCACCTATTCCATCTGGAATGAGGGTATAAATGGCCCCGGTACAGGGGCGATCGTTGGGTTGATCCGCCGCCAGGGACCGGGGAGTGAGAACAGATGGAAACGGCGGGAACGGCTGGAATGTCGGTGTTGGTAACGGGCGGTACGAAGGGTATTGGCCTGGCGATTGCCAGGCGTCTTGCGGGTGCCGGGACTACATTATTTCTGGTCTATCACAGTGATGCGGCGGCCGCGGTCACGGCCAAGGCCCAAATCGAGGCCGAGGGCGCCACCGCGCACCTTATATGCGCCGACGTTGGCACGGTGGACGGCGCCAGCCAGATCATGGGGGAGATTGGCGGTCTGAGTGGCTCGCTCGATCACATCGTTCATGCGGCGGCGATGATCTATCCCACAACCATGCTCGATGCGGATCTGCCGCGCTTCTCGAAAGCGGTCGAGACCAACGGTCTGTCGTTGCTGTATCTGGTGCAAAAGGCAATGCCGCTGCTGGGCCGGGGTTCAAGCATCGTTTTCATCTCCAGCGCCGGGGCCCGGGCGCCTATTCGCCCCAACTACGGCGCTCTTGGCGCCGCCAAGGCGCTGGCGGAGATGATCATGCTGTATCTGGTGCCGGAACTTGCGCCGCTTGGCATTCGCATCAACACGGTCTCGCCGGGCCTGGTTCATACCGCGGCGGTCGCGGTAATGGCCGGCAGCGAGGCGGCGGCGGAAAAAGCCGTGGAGAGCGCGGCCCGGGCCAACCCATCGGGCCGGGCGGCCCGGGACAGTGACTATACCGCCCTCGTCGAATTTCTTCTGAACCCCGAAGCTGAATTCGTGCAAGGACAAATTATTGGGGCGAACGGGGGCGCGTTTCTGGTTCGCTAGGTTTGGCGCGTTCGGGATTGGTTGAAACAATATGTCGATCTTGATTTACGGCGCGACCGGGTATACCGGCAGGCTGATTGCACGGATGGCGGCGCGGTCGGCGATGACGGTGACCTTGGCCGGGCGAGATGAAGAGACCTTGCGGGCCCTGGCGTCTGAAACTGGCTTTGCATATGTTGCCGTGGATTTGGCCGACAACGCGCGCCTGTTGGAGATCGTCTCGCAGTACGATGTGGTGCTGCACATCGCCGGGCCATTTTCCAGGACGGCCGCGCCCATGGTGGAAGCCTGCTTGACGGCCGGCTGTCATTATCTCGATATCACTGGTGAAATCGCCGTCTTCGCGCGGCACAGAGAGCTGGACCGCCGCGCCCGCGAGAACGGCGTCATGATCATGTCCGGCGTTGGCTTCGACATCGTGCCAAGTGACTGCCTGTCGCTGCATTTGTTGCAACGGATGCCAGGGGCGGTGAAGTTGACCCTGGCGATGCGGGGTCTGGGGGGCATATCCCATGGCACGGCGAAGACGGCCATCGAGGGGATAAATTCAGGAACCGCCGTGCGCCGGGACGGTGTCATTGAGTATCTGAAAAAACCACCCCGGCGCCAGTTGCAATTCGGCAACCGGGATGTGGATTGCGTCGGCATCTCATGGGGCGATGTGGAAACCGCCTATTACACCACCGGCATTCCGAATATCGCGGTCTATTTCGAATTGACCAGGGATCTGCAACGGATTGTTGGGCTGCCCGGCATCGTGCGATGGCTGTTCAGCACGGCGCCGGGCCAGGCATTTTTGCGGCGCCAAATCGAGAAACAACCGGCAGGCCCCGATCCCGAAAAACAGCAGACCCAAACGAGCCAAATCCTGGGCATTGTCGAGGATGGCGAGGGGCGGGAGCTGCGTTCGCTCGTGCAAACCCCCGGCGGCTACCACTTAACGGCATTGACCGCACTGCGGATTGCCGAAGCGGTCGATGGCGGCAAGGTGACGCCCGGCACCCAAAATCCGGCCCAGCTCTTTGGCTCCAACTTTATCGCCGACATTCCCGGCTGCTCGATTGCCGATATCAGTTAGGTGGCTGCCCAGGCCGGGCGGTCGTTACTCTTCAACAAGCTTATTCCAGGTCTCGTTGTCATCAACTCTGTTGTTGCAGCCTTGCATCTCGGACTTTTGCATTCAAGATGACGATCATTTTCCCGCGCAGGCGGGAATCCAGATCTCTCCATGTTTTCAGATATTTATGATTTGTCCCTGGATGTCCGCCTGCGCGGGCATGACGGTATGGCGGAATTTGAAGGCCGATTTGAACGCCCCTTGTCCGGTATTTTGTTTAACTTACTGACTTGCAAATCTTGCGCGATCATATACTGTTCGCTGTAAGCTAACAGTGAAATACAGAGCGGGTATGAGCGAAAGCAGCTTTGGAGACTATATTCGGGCGCTGCGCGTTGGCGAAAACATCGGTCAACGCGAGCTTGCCCGGAATATCGGCATTTCGGCGGCCTATCTGAATGACATTGAAAAATCCAAACGTCCGGCGCCGCGCGGTGAAATCGTCACCGCCATGGCGGAAATTTTTTCTGCATCCGAAGAGCGGATATTCGATCTGGCGGCCCTGTCAAAAGGTGACATACCGCCCGACATTGGTGATTTGGTCCGTTCCACGCCCAGTGTCGTATCGCTCCTGCGTGGCATCCGGGCCTATGGATTGTCCGAGACGGAAATAAGGGAGCTCGAGAAAAGCATGATTTCAAGCAAGGCGAAGGCGATAATTCTGGCCGCCGGCATGGGGACGCGGCTGCGCCCCTTAACCGAGGATCTACCCAAATGCATGCTTGAATTTGGCGGGAAAACCTTGTTGCAGCGGCAACTGGAGGCCTATCGCCAATGCGGCGTGACCGATATCTCTATTGTTCGAGGCTATAAAAAAGAGAAAATAGACTACGAAGCCATCAAATATTTTGAAAACACTGATTACGAAAACAACAATATTCTAAATTCAATATTCTACGCCGAAGATGAAATAAACGACCATGTGATTATTTCTTATTCCGATATTTTGTTTGAAAGCCCGATTGTCGAGAGGCTATTGCAATCGGAGAGCGACATTTCCATCGTCGTGGATATTGACTGGCGTGGCTACTACGTGGACCGGAAGGATCACCCGCTCGAAGAGGCCGAATCCGTAATATTCGACGCCGATAACAACGTCGTTTCCATCGGCAAGCTGCCAGCCAACAAACATGACGTCCATGGCGAATTCATCGGCATGATGAAATTAACGCCCCGCGGCGCCGAAGTGTTCAAGCGTCATTTCCACCGCGCCAAGTCGGTCTTTGCCGGGAAACCGTTTCAACGCGCCGCCACATTCGAAAAAGCCTATTTGACCGACATGATTCAGGAAATGTCCGACCTTGGCGTTTCGGTTCATTGCGTCATCATCGAACGCGGCTGGAAGGAAATCGACACGGTGGAGGATTACCAGAAAGCCCTGCGCGAGTTTTCAGACTAACCGCACCAGAGCATGTTTTTTTAAGCATGTCCGGATTCTTGAGAAAAGAGCAATTGAACCAATCGCTTGGGTCGCAATAGCGACTTCGACTAATTGAAAATCGCTCTACAACACGAGGGGAATGGAACATGCGTCATCTCTTGCCGGTATTTATCGCCCTAACCGCCCTGACCGCCCTAACCACGTTGTCGGCCTTGGGAGGCGCCGCACCCGCGAGAAGCGCTGAAGTTAAATTGAACATGGTCTTCGTCCCGGCCAGCGAAAAAGGCGACGAGGACGATTACGTCAATCTTATCAAGATCATCGAAAGCCAGACCGGCTTCACCATAAAAGCCATCAAGGTCACCGACTATAACGCCGCCGTCGAAGCCATGCGGGCGGGGCGGGCGCATATCGGCTGGTACGGCGGCAAGTCCTACATTCTCGCGGCCGAGCACGCCGATGCCGAGGCCTTCGCGGCGGGTATTCGCAAGGGCGATACGGACGCCACCTATTTTAATTATTTCGTGGTCCGCAAGGACAGCCCCCTGCGCACGTTGGCGGATGTCCGCGGCAAGACCCTGGCGCTTAATCATATCGGTTCCACCAGCGGCGACCTCATTCCCCAAGTGGAACTTTCCAAGGTTAAGCTGGTGACCAGCAACCGCGATCACTTCAAAAACGTGTTCTATGCCGGCAGCCACGATGCCTGTCTGCTGGCCGTCCTCAACAAGCACGCCGATGTGTGCGGCATGAGCTCGCGCAATTTCGATTCCCGCCTGGCGGACAAAACCTTCAGCTTGGAGCAGGTGAGGATCATTCACCGCTCGGACCCGGTGCCGCCGCCGCCTTTGGCATATTCAAAAAAACTGCCCCAGGCCGTGCGCGACAAAATTAAGGCGGCAACGTTGGCCGCGCACAAATTCGGCAAGATCGGCGGCTACGGGGGCGAGATGGAACGTTATGTGGAGGTCACCGATGCCGATTACGACCTGTTGCGCGCGGTCGACAAGTTGCTGAAAAAAATGAAAAAGGAAGCTAAGAAATAATGTCCGCCGCCGCGCCCGAAACACAGGCGGGCCATAGCCGCTGGGTGTTGCGGGTCAACGATGCCAAGAAAACCTTCGAAGACGGCACCCCGGCCCTGAAGGACGTCAGCCTGGAGGTCCGTCCCGGTGAATTTGTCGTGGTCCTGGGGCCAAGCGGGGCCGGAAAAACGACACTGTTGCGCAGCATCATCGGGCTGGAGCGTCTGACCGCCGGCGAGGTATGGCTTGACGGTGCGCGGGTCGAAACCGCCAACCTGGCCGAAACGCGCCGCAAGGTCGGCATGATCTTTCAGGGCTTCAATCTGATCGACAATCTCTCCGCGCTCAACAATGTACTTTCCGGTCTGTTGGATACGCGGGGTAACCTCGCCACGTTGTTTTATATCTTCAAACGAAGCGACAAACTCAGTGCGTTGCAGTGCCTCGATCAGGTCGGTCTGTTGGACAAGGCCTACCAAGCGGCTGGCAAACTATCGGGCGGCCAGCGCCAACGGGTGGGCGTGGCCCGGGCCCTGATACGGCAGCCGCGCGTGTTGCTGGCCGACGAACCGGTCGCCAGCCTGGATCCGATGATCGCCTTCACCGTGCTTTCGCTGATCAAGGAGATTTGCGCCAAACAAAACATTGCCGTCATTTGCAACCTGCACCAGGTGGATTTGGCCTTGCGCTTCGCCGACCGCATCGTGGGATTGTCCGATGGCCGGGTTCTGCTGGATGAAAAGCCCGACGCCATAAACGAAGACTACATCAGACGCATTTATGCCGGGCACGGCCAGGGCATGTATTTCGGGGCCGGGGGCGGCCCGGCGGACGACACAATTCACTTCGACACCTTGGCGCCGGGTCCCTTGCCATGACGGACCGATCCATCGATGGGCCGCCGCCTGAATTTGGCATCAAGGCGCTTACCATGGTCGTGGCGCCCGCCAGCGACCATGCCGGCGGCCTGGACCTGCAAGGCCTTACGGATCATTTAAGCCGGGAAATCGGTTTGCCGATCGATCTCATCCGATGTGAAAATTACGGCGAGGCGATCGAGGCGCTGGCCTCCGGTGCCGCGGCGCTGGGCTGGCTTGGCCCCCATGCTTACGTGAAGGCGGCACGGGACGGCCATGTGGAACCATTTGCCGTCGGCATGCCGGCGGGCGGCGCCAGCCCGAATTACCAATCCCTCTTCGTCGTCCGCGACGACAGCAAGATCACGACGCTGGCCGAGGTGAGAAACCACCGGATTGCCGTCGGCGATCCCCATTCCACAAGCGGCTACATTGTGCCGAGACGGGAGTTGGCGGATATTGGCATAAGGATCGAAAGCGAAAGTGATTTCGCCGAAATCATCCAGGCCTCGAACCACGACGATGCCTTGCGCATGGTCGTCGATGGCGCGGTGGACCTGGCGCCGGTAAGTTCCGTCAACTTCGATGAAAACCTTCGCAGCGGCATCATCAAGCCGGGCCGGCTTCGCGTCATCCACCGCTCACCCGATATTCCCGGCGCCCCCCTGGTTTATGCCGCCGCCCTGGCGCCGGACTTGAAGCGGCGGATAAAAGACACGGTGTTGCGGGCCCACGAACATATGGAAATCGGCGGTTACGGGGGCGCCCTTGAACGTTATGTCGACCCCGCCGAAGCGCGTGCAAAGTTGCTCGCGGCATACATCCGGCCGCAATGGACCTGGCGGACCTATCTTGCCATCGGCGCGTTGATTGGCGTCATCTGGCTGGTGGCGGTTGATCTTGAAGTAGACCCAATGGCGCTGATGCAAAGTGCGGGGAGTTATTTTGCCGACATTATCGGGCGCATGATGCCGCCTGATTTTAGTGACCTGCCGGCGCTTTTGCTGGCCATGCTCGAGACCGTCGAGATTGCTTTGCTGGGCACTGTTTTGGCAATCTCTCTTTCCATTCCCGTCGCCCTTTGCGCAGCCCGCAATACCGCGCCCAACTATGCCGTTTATCTTGTCGCCCGGGTGATCACCGTGTTCTTTCGCGCGATCCCGGAATTCATTCTGGCCATGATACTTGTCATCGCCATCGGTTTTGGGGCCATGCCGGGCGTTCTGGCATTGGGTTTTCATACCATGGGGTTTTTGGCGAAGTTTTACGCGGATGCGGCGGAGGACGTTGATTTTGGTCCCATCGATGCCTTGAATTCAATGGGCGCGCCGCGAATGCAGGTTGTGGCCTTCGCTATCGTGCCGCAGATCGTGGCGCCCTTCATCGGCTACAACCTCTATATCCTCGACCGGAACATCCGCATGGCGACCATGCTGGGCATCGTCGGCGCGGGGGGCATTGGCTATGAATTGCAGGCCGCATTCCGCATGTTCGAATACCAAAGGGTCTCGGCCATTATCATTTTGATCTTCGCCACCATATTCGTGATCGACATGATTTCGTCGCGGATCCGGGCAAGGTTCCAATGACCGACGCCAATTTGATGGCCCGGCAAAATCCGCATTTTTTACCCGGCCATGGTACACCCTAGCGATGGGACGGACTATTCCAGGTTTGGCCGTTGTCAGGCACCTGACCGATATTTGGCGATTTCAGGTTCTGCCGGCACGGGATAAATCCATCGTCTTCTATTCCGAAGGTCCGGCCTATTGGGTTCATCTTCAGCCGGTTATTCAAAGCCTGACGGAGGACCATGGCGTCACCCTGTGCTACTTGAGCTCGCACGCGGACGACCCTGGCCTCGCCACCAATAATCCACGGATCAAGGCGTTTTGCATCGGCGAGGGTGCCTTGCGCAGCTCCCTGTTCAAATCGCTCAGGGCGGATGTGGTGGTGATGACCATGCCGGACCTGGGCCAGTTCCGTGTAAAGCGGTCGGTGCACCCGGTTCATTACGTGCATGTGTTCCATTCCATCGTCAGCACCCATATGGTCTATCGCAAGGGGGCCTTCGATTATTTCGATTCGCTGTTTTTGGTCGGACCGCACCAAAGAGCGGAAGTCCGCCGCACGGAAGAACTTGGCGGCCTTAGGGCGAAAAATCTTGTGGAACACGGCTATGGGCGGTTGGATTCCATTATGCACAACGTGGAGCGGGGCGGCTCGAAACTGCCCACGGCCGGTCCAAAGCGCATATTGTATGCACCGTCGTGGGGCGGATTTGGCGCCCCGGAACCTTTGCAAAGCCATGGCGAGGCGCTGACCGCGCGCCTTTTGGAGGCTGGCTTTCACCTCACCGTGCGCTCCCATCCCATGAGCCAGATAACCTCCCGCCCCTACCTTGATGCCTTCGCCGCCAGGTTTCGCCACCACCCCCTGTTCGTCTACGAGGAGGATGTGGGAGAGGAGGTGTCCCTGCATCAATCCCATCTGATGATCAGTGATTGGTCCGGCGCCGCCTTCGATTTCGCATATGGGCTGGAACGCCCGGTTCTGTTCATGGATATCCCGCGCAAGATCAACAATCCGGACTATGAAGAGCTTGGTCTGGCGCCGCTGGAGGAGATGGTCCGTGGGGAAATCGGCAGGATCATGCCGCCAGCGGCGACCGGCGACATGGTGGCCGCGGCGGGCCAGATGATCGCCGAGACGGATCTCTATGCCGCCGCCATCAGACAGTCGCGGGCCCGGAATGTATTTAATATTGGCGAGAGCGGCAAACGGGGTGCGGAGCACATTCTGGAACTGCGGAGACGCGCCGCCGCCGAGACGGGATCTGGCTTTGAGTGAAAGACGCGCCTGTCATGCAAAAATCACTAGCTTCCCAGATATACGCTTATAAGTAGATTATAATATTGAATATTTGTTTTGTTAATATATTTATCGTAACGACTATCTAAACAAAAATAACTAAAAATAGTGAATTGACCGGTGCCTACAACTCTACTAAATTTATGAGAACACCTCTTATTCGCGATTTAATTTGTCTCATTGCAAGAAATCGCGATCAATTGAATTCCGACGGCGATTAGCATGTGTTTCGCGGCTCGTTCCTCCGGTTTTCCGCCGCGAGTGTTTTGTTAGTTAAGTTGTTGGGAAGCGCTCAAATGAAGAACCAACTTGCACTGACAACGCGTGACCATGCCTATTGGGATCAGGCCGTCGATAATCTCGTCACCAAAGTCGATATGGCTTGGGCGGATACGAACATCGGCGCCTATCTTTTCGGCACACTCGGGGTCCGTTTTGCTGGTGACTTTCGGTCACGACTGAACCGGGGCCAATGATGCCTGGTTGGTTGTTCCCTCTCGTTGGTGGCGCGTTTCTCCTCCTTGCCGCGGTCGCCATGATTTTCTTTCGGCATACGCGGAAAGTAGCGACGACCCTGGAGGCCGAGGTTTCAAAACGTGATCGGATCGCCAAAGAGCTTGCCGAGGTGCGCTCTAACCTCGAAGTTCGAATTGAACAGCGGACAAAAGAATTACGGGGTAGCGAGGCCCGCTTCCGGACCATTCTCGACCATGCCCCAATTGGTATTTTTCTCAAGGATACCAAAGGCAGGTATATCTACAGCAACAAGCAGAACAACGATTGGTACGGCCTGTCGAACAAAATGGTCGCCGGCAAAGTGACTGCCGATTTTTTTCCACCCGAAGTCGCGAAACTTTCCAGGGAGAGTGACGCAAGGGTTATTGAAACAGGCGAAGTCGTCAAATTCGAGGTCGATTACCCGTTGCCTAACGGCGAATTGCAACATTGCCTGGTGGTTAAGGTGCCGGTCCTCGATGATGTTGGCAATCTTCAAGGTACCGTCGGTATGGTCTTGGATAATTCCGAACGCTGGCATGCCGAAGAGGCACTTGAGATCAACCAGGCACGCCTGCGGCAATCGCAGAAGATGGAGGCCGTGGGTCAGCTCACCGGCGGCGTCGCGCACGAATTCAACAATTTGTTGCAGGTCATCGCCGGCCATATGGGACTATTGGAGAATTCTATCCCGGAAAGTGCGACGTCAGAAATGAGTTTTCAGGCAATACACCGGAGCGTGACGCGCGGGTCTGAACTGACTGACCGCTTGCTGTCGTTTTCGCGGCAACAGCCGTTGGTGCCCCGTGCGGTGGTCATCAGCGAGGTGCTGGCGAAAATGCGGGACATGCTGGCGCGAACCCTTGGCGCGACGATCGATATTGCCACCGATCAAAAAGATGATGTCTGGGTTGCGAAAGCCGATCCGGATCAATTGGACAATGCCCTGTTGAACCTGGCGCTGAATGCCCGGGATGCCATGCCGGGCGGCGTCATTACGCTGTCCGCCGCCAATGTCCGGATCGACGAGGCGCAAGCGGCGACCCATGAAGAAGCAACGCCTGGTGACTATGTCGTGGTGAGCGTGGCCGATAATGGCGACGGCATGACGGAACAGGACATTGGGCATGCCTTCGAACCATTCTTTACCACCAAGGATGTCGGCGAGGGTACCGGACTTGGCCTCAGCATGGTTTACGGCTTCGCCCAGCAATCGGGCGGCTTTGCCGAAATCGAGAGCGAGCTGGGAGTGGGTACGACCGTGCGCTTGTACCTGCCCCGACAGCTGCCCCGAGAAGAGGACCAGGAGGCGGGCGTCAGGGATGCAACGCCCGAGACCGCGCCGCCCGGTAGCGGCACCATTCTCTTGGTTGAGGATAACCAGGATGTCCTGATGTCACTGGCCGCACAATTGACCAATCTGGGTTACCGGGTCATTGAGGCCGAAGACGGCGCAGCCGCCCTGGCGGTTTTGGCTGACGAACAACAAATTGATCTGCTGTTCACGGATGTGGTGATGCCCGGTGAATTGAGCGGTCTCGAATTGGCGCGGAAAATCTTGCTGCTTCGCCCCGGACTCAAGGTCCTCTATACCACCGGCTACAGTGAAGAAATCGTCTCGGAAGCGGGACGCCTGCTGGATAACGCGAACATTTTACGCAAGCCTTACGACAGGACCAAGCTGGCTGTCACTATTTCGGAAATCCTGAAATGAACCTCTAGAGCAACCCGCATTCAATTGAATGCGGATAAGTTGCTCTATCTTAAAGGTTTTAGCGCATGGCCTCGCGTTCAATTGAACGCGACATGCGCTAGTGCGATTTCGGTATTGAATCGCGCAATCAAGGCTGCGACGGCAGCCCGGCGCCCATGCGCCGCCCCCGTGGAGCCGTGCGCTTGAGCGCACTGGCGTGAACGAAAAAAGTCTAGAGCCTGTCGCGGCGGGCTTCGCGTATCAGGTTGCCCAGCAAGGTGGGGCGCAGGGGTTTGACGTTGATATTGATGTCAAGGCCGGCGAGGGCATCGCCAACGGCATTGAGCACGGCGGGAACGGCGCCGATCAGGCCGCCTTCGCCCACGCCCTTGAAACCGCCGACGGTGTCGATCGAGGGCGATTCTATATGTTCGACCTTGAACATCGGCACATCCTCGGAGGTTGGCAGCAGGTAATCCAGCAGCGAAGCGTTCTGCAGCTGGCCTTCGCCATCGTAGACAAACTCTTCCATCAGGGCCTCGCCGATGCCCTGTGCCGCGCCGCCGTGAATTTGCCCATCAACGATCATCGGATTGATCAGGCGGCCGCAATCATGCACCACGGCATAGTTTTCAATGCGTACCCGTCCATCGTCCGCATCCACCGCCACCTCGACGATATGCGTGGCGTTCGCCATGGTAACCAGGGGCGGGTCGTAGAAATCGGTTTCCTCCAGACCATAACCGTCGCCATCGGGTAAGGTGTGGTTGTTCATGGAATAGGCCGTTTCGGCTATTTCCAGAAAACTCAGCCCGTGCTCGGGCACCCCCGCGACATGGGCGCGGCCGGCCTCGATGACGATATCCTCGCTGGCGGTTTCCAGGACATGGGCGGCGATGCGGCGCATCTTCTCCCGCACCTTGGTGGCGGCGCGGATCAAGGCGCCGCCGCCCGTCACGGCGCTGCGGGAGGCAAAGGTATTGGTGCCGTAGGGCGTGGTGGCGGTATCACCCTCGACAATGGTGACGTCCTCGAAATCGGCGCCCAGGGCGTCGGCCACCACCTGGGCAAAGGTGGTGTAATGGCCCTGGCCGGCATGGGCGTGGGAGACATAGGCCGTAATCTTGCCCGTCGGCTCCACCGTTACGATGCCGCTGTCAAAGCCCGGCATGCGGACCAGGCCGCGGGCCCGCCAGCCAGGCGCGCCGGTGCCGCTGACTTCCGTGAAGGAGGCAATGCCGATACCACGGTATTTTCCGTCCACCAGCCGGTCGGCGGGCTGGCGCTTGCGGAAACCCTCGTAATCGATCATTTCCATGGCCCGTTGCAGGGATTCCATGAAGCTGCCGGTGTCGTAGCGGACGCCGACCACATTGGTCCAGGGCAACTCCGCCGTGGGCACCATGTTGGCCAGGCGCACCGCCGCCGGGTCCAGGGAAAGCTGCCGGGCGATGCGGTCCATCAGGCCCTCTATCGCCATGAAACAGCTCGGTTGCGCGACGCCGCGATAGGCCCCCGATGGGGCGGTGTGGGTGGCGACGGCGCGGGCGTTATAGGTATAGTTGGTGATCCGATAAGGCCCCACGATCATTCTGGCGCCGCCCGTGGTTTCCAGGGTGCAGCCGAATGGCAGCGAGGAATAGGCCCCCGCGTTGGTGGTGATATCGGCCCGCAAGGCCTGCACGATGCCTTCGCCGTTGAAGGCGATTTCCACGTCATAGATATGGTCGCGGGCATGGATATCGGTCAGCAGTTCCTCGCGCCGATCCTGGATCCATTTCACCGGCCGGCGGTATTTCAAGGCCAGGGCGGCGGCGATGAATTCTTCCGGATAAATTTGCGCCTTGGTGCCGAAGCCGCCGCCAACTTCCGGCACGATTACGCGGATGCGGGATTCGGGATGTTCCATGAAACGGGCCAGCGCGGTCCGCAATAGATGCGGTACCTGGGTCGATGAATAGAACACCAGGCCGTCGCCATGTTCCGGCAGGGCCAGGCAGCCACGCGGCTCCAGCGGTACGCCGCCGACCCGGCCGGAGCGGAAGCGTTCGCGGATAACGTGTTCAGCGCCCTCGAAGGCGGCCTCGAAGTCGGGCGTGGTGAAATCACCCTTGAAAATTGTGTTGTTGGGAATGTCGTCATGCACCTGTGGCGCGTCCGGGCTGGTGGCGCTTTCCAGGTCGGCGCAGGCGGGCAGGGGGTCGTATTCGACCTCGACCAATTCGATGGCGTCCTGGGCCAGGTAGGGGGATCGGGCCACGACCACGGCGACCGTCTCGCCCACGAAGCGGACGATTTGGCGGGCGATGACGTCGCGGCCGTGTACGTGATAGCCGGGGAATTCGATCTCCGCAAAAGGCGCCTGCACAAGTTTCGCCAGATCGTCGCCCACCAACACGGCAGTCACACCGTCCAGGGCCAGGGCTTGGCTGCCGTCAACGCCAAGAATACGCGCATGGGCATGGGGGCTGAGCACGAAGCCAAGGTGCAAGGTATCCCCCGGCGTCGGCAAATCATCTATGAAGCGGCCCTGGCCCCGCAGCAGGTAGTCATCTTCCCGGCGCAAAATGGCCTGGCCGACATAGTTTGGTGTATCCGACATGCCGCTCTCCCTAATCTGCCGCGCGCAAGGCCGCCGCGGCCTCGGCCACCGCCTTGACGATGTTGGTATAGCCGGTGCAGCGGCACAGGTTGTTGGTCAGTGCCCGGCGGATCTCGTCTTCATCGGGATCGGGATTGCGGCGCAGGAATTCCAGCGTGGTCAGCAAAAATCCCGAAGTGCAGTATCCGCACTGCAGCGCATGATTTTGGTGAAACGCCTCCTGTATGGGATGCAATTCATCCGGTCCCGCCAGGCCTTCCACGGTATCGATCACGGCGCCGTCCAGGGCAACGGCGAAATGCAGACAGCTTCGCGCCGTACGGCCATCGATCAGAATGGTACAGGCGCCGCAGACCCCATGTTCGCAACCGATATGGGCGCCCATCAGGCCCAGCTCGTGACGCAGAAAATCCGCCAGCAACAGGCGAGGTTCGGCCAGACCGCGCCGCGTCTCGCCATTGATGGTCAGGGTAACTTCAATTTTTTCGGGCATTGTCATTCTCCGGCCATGGCCTGGCGCAGGGCACGTTCCAACAGCGTGGTCAGGACATGGCGGCGGAATTCGCCATCGGCATGCAGATCGCTGGGCGCCTCGATAATGTCATGCGCCGCCGTGACCGCCCGCTCAATCGCCGCATCGTCGACTTCGCTATCCGTCAAAATTTCTTCCGCCGCCCTGATCCGCCGCGCCGTGGGACCGGCGCCCAGCATGGCAATGCGGGCGAATTCGCAACGTCCGCCCACCATGCCCAGACGAGTGGCGACGGCGGCGACGGCAAAGCCATGTTCGCGGTTGCCCATTTCCAGGAAGGCGGAACGTTCATCGCCCCCCTGGCGTTGAAATGCCACGGCGGCCAGCATTTCCCCGGGCTGGAGCGCCGTGGTCAAACCATCGAGAAAGAAATCCTCCGCCGCGACGGTGCGCTGGCCATCCCTGGCGGCGATGCGCATTTCTCCGTCCAATACCAGGGCCGCCGCCGACAGCTCGGCCAACGGATCGCCATGGGCCAGGCTGCCACAGATGGTGCCGCGGTTGCGGTTTGCCTGTCCCCCCACATAAGGTAGCGCCATGGCCAGCAGGGGGCATTCCTCTTGCACCAGGTCGGATTCTTCCGCCCTGGCCTGGCGCACCAGGGCGCCGCAGACCAGGCTATCGCCCTCCAGCCGAAGGTAATCCAGTTCACTGCAACGGTTAATGCTGATCAGCATTTCGGGCCGCACCAGGCGCAAATTCATCAACGGCACCAGGCTCTGCCCGCCCGCGAGGATACGCCCGTCCTCGCCATTGGCGGCGAGTGCCTCAAGTACGCCGGCCAGATCGCCGGGCGCGCAAAAAGAAAAGGGAGCCGGTTTCATGCGCGGGCCTCATGTAGCCTAGCGCACCGGTTCGGTGGCGTTTTCGTTCCTCTGTCAGCGCCGTTCCCGATGCTCATCACAACTGTCTCCCCCGCACAACCTGAATGCGTGCTACCAGGCCAGAATTTCTGCGAATGCTTCTGTTCGATGGTCAGCTTATCCATGTCCCATGACCATTGGAACACATATTTGGAGCCGCCACCGGCATCGCGGCGGTACGGTGCATTTCAAAGCCGGGACTTGTGTCATGACTTTGAAACACCAAATATGAACAGCGCCGTATTGAATTCAAAGAAAAGGCCGAGAGACCCAAATGAGCGAAGAAAATGGTGTGGATTTTGGTCCGTTGCGGGGCTTGATCGGGGTGTGGAAAGGAGCGGTTGGTATCGACGTGGCGCCGGAACCGGACGGCCGGGAGAGCAACCCCTATTTCGAAACGATTACCTATTCCCCCGTGGGCGGCGTAACCAATGCTGAAAGCCAAAATCTTGCGGTCATTCACTATCGCCAGATCGTTCAGCGCAAATCCGATGGTGAAGTCTTTCACGACGAGACGGGCTATTGGATGTGGGACCCGGCGGCGGAAATAGTCATGCACTCATTGGTCATTCCGCGCGCGGTATGCGTGCTCGCCGGTGGCAAATATTCTGGCAAGAAAAATACGGATGGCCGTGTGGTCATTGAAGTAGCGGCAAGAATTGATGACAAGGATTGGCAAATCATCCAGTCACCCTTCATGCAAAAGAACGCGTCCACCAAAGAGTTCAGGCAAGAAGTTATCGTTGGCAACGGAAAGCTTTCATATAGCGAAACAACGATGGTCGATATTTACGGCAAGATGTTTGAACACACAGATCAGAACGAACTGGTGCTCGTTTAGAAAATCTTGATTGTCTACCTCTACTCCCGCGATATTGCCGCCACGACATCAGCGTAGCCTTCCGGTGTCTCGCCGGCCGCATCCTCGTCAAGGCTGGCGCGAACGATCCATAGCACGCGGTCAAGAAAGGCCGCGCGCCATTGCGCGCGGTTTTCCTCGGCCTCCTCGTCCGGCTCGTAAGCTTCGATCTCCGCCAGATCCATGGCGCCGGAGCGGGCCAGCAACCGTTCCACCGTATCCTGCCGCTCGTGCATGACCGCGACCTCGCCGGCCAGCGCCATCACGATCGCGACCAAACTATCGGTCTGCGGATTGTCGGTGAATTGCGGTCGCTTGCCCTTGGCTTTTGCACTCATGCGACGGTTTCCGAAGTTTCCAGTTTGGCCGCTTTCACCGCGCCGATACATTGCCAGTTCTTGCGCCCGCCGGCATCTCGATTATCCGAAAACACATGCGCGGCCAGACCGGTGCGGGAGATATGGGCGGAGACCACGCTCTCGGCGGTGAACCCGGCGTCGGTCATCAGGGTTTTTGGGTCCATTTCCCGGTAGGCCGTCCAAAAGGGCTCGTTGTTGGCCTGGGTATCCCAATCCAGCATGAACGCCTCGAACGGATCCATGCCCCCGTAAAGTGACAAATCCACATGCAGTGTCACGCCATTCGGCTTTAGCAGGCGGTGACATTCGGCCAGAATATTGCGGATCGCCTTGGTCGAGGTTTCATGCAGCAGGATGTGCGAAACAATGAGATCGAAACTTGCGTCTTCGTAAGGCAGGCGTTCGGCGTTGGCCTGGCGAAAATTCACCTCGACGCCCAGGGCTTCCGAGCGGGCATGACCATATCGCAGCACGGAGGCCGAGACATCGACGGCATGTACGTCCGCCCCCGGATAGGCCTCGGCCCACGGCAGCGTCGAGTGTCCGACGGTACAGCCAAGATCGAGAATGCGGAGGGGAGAGCGGTCCGGGAACAGCTGCCGAAAGACATCTATCGTGGTTCTGCCCATGGCGCCATTGTCGGCGCCAAAGCCGCCCATGGCATAGATATAGACGCCACGGTCATAAAGCGCGCCGGCGCTGACATCATCCGCCATGCGCTCCGTGGCGTAGCCGCCGGGCATGCAGTGGATATCAAGGGCGCTCATATAGATCGGTTGCTCGACACTTGTATCGAGGGTCAACGAGCCGATCGGGTTCTCGGGTGGTTGGGCCCGCTGCGCCATGTCGGGAAGCTGCCGCTCGATACTTTCCAATACCGAATTCCAGCAGATCTCCTGGCTGGTGCGCTGAAGGGCGCCCCAGAGCTGATAATATGGTTCCTTGCGCATGCCGCCCGCCACCTCGCGGCGGTCTTTCGGCGGCCGGCCTTGCTGGCGTTCAAATTCCGGCCGGACCCGGCGTTCATAGACATCCCGGTTGCCCTGAACCACCTTGGCGGCCAGGTGCAGTTTCAGACTTTGCGCGAAGGCCTGGCGGGCGCGCTCGTCGTGGCTCTGGTTCGGCAGGATTTCGTGGCGTAGTTGGTTTTGCATGGACCAATCTCCCTATCGTCAGGAAGTTTAGCCCGTATTTGTCACACTAGCCATGGACCAACTCCAAAACAGCTCCGAACCGAGCTGATCAATTAACCTTCGGCATGACCTCCGTGGCGAATTCTTCCATGCGGTCCAGCATTTCGTTCAGGTCGTTGGCGACCAGGTTCATGATCATGGATGTGGTGCCGGCCTGGGCGAAGGCGCCGATGTCTTCGGCCCGTTGCGCTGCGCTGCCGGTGCAGATCAGCCGTCCGCCGTCCCGGTGCTGCTGTTCCTGGGTGGAATGGAAGGGGCAGTTATAGGCCAGGCCGATGGTGGCGGGGTCGCGGCCCGCGTCCTCCGCCAAGCCATGCAGACGTTCGATGCGCGCCTTATAGGTGGCCAGGGTATCCATGCGGAATTTTGGGTTGGAGCCGAAGGGATACCAGACATCGCCCACGGCCACGGTGCGGCGCAGGGCGGGGGCGCTCTCGCCGCCGATCCAGATCGGTGGGTGGGGATCTTGCACCGGTTTCGGGTCCATGCCGATCTTATCGAATTTGACGAATTCGCCGTCGTAGACCGGACGCGCCTGGGTCCAGACCGCCTTGATGGCTTCGATATATTCATTCGTCACCTGGCCGCGCGCATCGAAGGGCGGCAGGCCCAGGGCCTCGAACTCCTCGCGCATCCAGCCGGCGCCGCAGCCAAAGACAATGCGTCCGCCCGTCAATTGATCCAGGGTCGCCAGCGACTTTGCCATGAACAGCGGATTGCGGTGGGGCACCACGGTGACCGAGGTCAACAGCCCGATCCGCTCGGTGATCCCGGCCAGCCAGGACAGCAGGGTGAACTGTTCCATACATTCCACATCGCCGCCCTCGGACCAGGGGAAATCGCCGGTCTCGGAATAGGGATAGGATGAGTCTATCTCCGTTGGTACGACGATATGGTCGGAGACGGTCAGGTAATCGTAACCCAGCGCCTCGGCCCGTCCCGACAGGGCGCGGATATCGGCCGCGTTGGACAATGGTCCGCGAATTGGCATGCTGACGCCGAATTTCATGATCGTCTCCACATTCATCTGTTTGTTTGGCTGCCGGATTGTACACCCAAGCCGGGCGGGTTAGGCTAGGGGGTATTTTTTTGGATGTTAATTTCAGGGGAGCGGACAGATGGATGAAGCAGCATTTCGCGAAAAGATGAAGCAAGACGGTCATGGCGAGGTTAGCCTTCGGGATTGGGCCCCGAACCACTTTGAGGACACCCACACCCACGACTTCGGCGCCTCGATTCTGGTGCTGGATGGCGAAATGTCCGTCACTTTGGCGGACCGTGTGGTGACCTGCCGGGCCGGGGATACCTTTTCCCTGGATGCCGATATTTCGCACGCCGAACAGGTTGGCGGCGAGGGCGTGCGTTTCCTGGCTTGTAGAAAGTAGAGTTCAGAATGCAATTCCAAGACAAAGTAACCGTCGTCACCGGCGGCGCCTCGGGTATTGGGGCGGCTTGTTGCCGCAACTTCGCCGCACGCGGGGCCAAGGTCGTGGTCGCCGATCTGAACGGTGACGGCGCCAAGTCGGTCGCGGCGGAGTTCGGCGGCCTGGGCATTGGCTGCAATGTGGGCGATGAAGGCGAGATCGATGCCCTGGTCAGTGAGGTGGAAGATACCCACGGCCCCATCGATATCTTCTTCAACAACGCGGGCATCAATTCCGGCCGGGAAATCCTCAATACGGACCTGTCCGTCTGGGCGGATCAATGGCAGGTCAATCTGATGGCTCATGTCTATGCGGTGCGCGCCGTGCTGCCGGGCATGATCGAACGGGGCAGCGGCTATTTGCTGCACACCGCGTCCATGGCCGGAATTTTGATGTCGGCGGGAAATCTGCCCTACACCGTGTCCAAGCATGCCGTGGTGGGCCTGGCCGAATACCTAGCCGTGACCCATCATCACCAGGGTATCCGGGTGTCCCTGCTGGCGCCGCTCGGCGTGCGGACACCGATGCTGGGAGATACGGACAAACCCTTCGCCCGCACGGCGGCCGGCCCCATCAAGGAGCCCGAAGAGGTCGCCGAACAGGTGGCCACGGCGGTTGAAGAGGAACGCTTCCTGATCCTCACGGACGAGATCGCCCAGACCTGGATGAACTACAAGAACAACGATCTGGAACGCTGGCTCAAGGGCATGCGGCGGATGAACGAAAAGATCGAAAGCCAGGGCGGCCGCGACCCTTAGACGATTTTCGCTCACGCAGTGCGCTGATGCGCACGCTCCGCGGGGGCGGCGCAGGGGCGCCGGGCCGTGGTCACGGCCGTTTGGGCGTCAAAAGACTTCAGCCGCGGCCCTTAGACCATTTTCGGGATTGAAATGACCAAACCAGGCCGCGACGGCGGCCCGGCGCTAATGCGCCGCCCACGCGGAGCGGTGCGCTTTTGCGCACAAGCGTGAGCGAAAATGCTTCAGACCGTGCCGCGCCGGGTGCCGACGATGGCGCCCGCAATGGGGTGGACGCGGAATTCCGTGGTTAGAAGATCGGGGTGGTTGAACCAATAGTCCCGCGCCTGATCTAGATCGCGGCCAAAACCGTCTTTTTCGCTCCATTGTTCGGGCGGCCACTGGTCCAGGGGCGGATGCATATCGTCCAGGACCACGGTCCCGCCCGGCCGTAGAAGTTCGGTCGGATCGGCGGGGGCTTCCGTCCCCTTGCCGCCGCCGCCGCCGTCGATGACGGCCAGATCAAACGGCCCCCGAGGAAGGATCAGCCGCCAATCACCGTGCAGCACTTCCACGTTGTCTTGCCCGGCGAACAGGGCCTGGCAGGCCGCCGCCCGTTCAGGATCAAATTCGACGCTGACAAAGCGGGTATCGGGGCCGGCCGCGCTGACCATCCAGGCCAGGCCGACCCCGCACCCGGTGCCGGTCTCACCAATGTTGCCACCATCCCGGCCCGCCGCCAGCACCGCCAGCAGCCGCCCCTGGGCGGGCGCGCAGGAAGATATGAAATCCATGCGCCGGGACAGCTCGACCGCCTGTTCCACCAAGGTTGGCAATCCCGACATACCGTCGTAAAGCGCCGTCTTGCTGATGACCTCGGCCATGCCGCCCTCCCCAGGGCTCGGGCTTGGGTTGTCTAGCTCAACCCAAGCAGGGGTGCCACGTCCGTGCTCTTCCAACAGGGTTGCTCTTCCAGCCGGGCGATCCAGGCACGGATGTTGCCATGGTTCTCCAGCGGCAGTTTCTGTTGGCTGTGCAAATGCATGGGCGAGGCCAGGGCGATATCGGCGATGGAGGGATCGGGCGTGCTGACCCAGTCCCGGCCGGCCAGTTGCGCATCCAGGATGCCGGCCAGTTTATGGAACCGCTCCGCCTCGCCATCCAGAATGTCCTGGTCGGGCTCGGCGCCAAGGATCGGCTTGACCACGTTCTCCACCAGATAGACATAGCAGGATGGGAACCACATATTGGCTTCCCAAAGCAGCCAACGATTGATGTCGGCGCGGACTTTCAGGTCCGTCGGATAGGCCGATGCGGCCCCGGCCTTGTCGGCGCCGTATTGCAGAATGGCGTTCGATTCCCATAACTTCAGATCGCCGTCGGTCAGGGCCGGCAACGAGGCATTCGGGTTGATCGCCATATACTCCGGCGATTGCTGGCCTTGGGCGAAGTAATCGATATCCTCGGTTTCAAAGTCGATGTTCATGAGCTTGAAGCCGGCCAGGACCTTGCGGCAATTCACCGTTCTTGGATCATAATAGAGTTTCATTGTTCGCTCCCCAATGGTGTGGTCTTTTTTTCTTTCGGCCTCTAGATTGCAGGCAAATCGGGGGTAGGTCTATCGCTAATTACTTCATAAGATGCGGCGTAACGGAAAATGAGGTGCGCGCGATGCAAGAGAACGGGTTGGTGGTCATTGTTAAGCGGGGTTGTCCCACCTGCGTCATGGTGGCGCCGGTGCTTAAACAGCTTCGGGGCAATGGCGCATTAACGGTGTACAGCCAGGACGACCCGACGTTTCCCGAAGGCATGGATGGCGTAACGGATGACACCGCGCTGGATGCCTCCTACCGCCTCGATGTGGAAATCGTACCAACCTTGGTGCGCTTCGAGGGCGGACGGGAGGTGGAACGCACCTACGGCTGGGACCGGGCGGCGTGGGAAAACCTGACGGGCGCTGCCGGGCTGGGTGCGGATTTGCCGGATTTCAAGCCTGGCTGCGGCGCCCTGAACCAGGAACAGGACCGCTTGGCGGAACTGCGTATCCGCCATGGCGATACCCCCATGATCTCGCGCCTGGTGCCCCTGGGCGAGAAGGAAGACGCGATCGAGGCTTGTTTCGAGCGCGGCTGGAGCGACGGTCTGCCCGTGGTGCCGCCGACCCAATCGCGGGTGCTGGCCATGTTGGAGGGCACCACAAGGGCGGCGGACGAGGTGCTGGGGCTGATGCCGTCGAACCTGGATACCTGCACGGTGGAAAAGGTCGCCATCAACGCCGTTCTGGCCGGCTGCCGGCCCGAATACATGCCCGTGGTTCTGGCCGCCATCGAGGCCGTGCTGGACGAGGATTATTGTCTGCACGGCACCTTGGCGACGACGCGGTTTGTCGGTCCCGTGGTCATCGTCAACGGCGCGGTGGCAAAACAGATCGGCATGAACGGCAAGGGTAACGCCCTGGGCCAGGGCAACCGCGCCAACGCCACCATCGGGCGGGCCGTGCAATTGGCGGTGCGCAACATCGGCGGCGGCAAGCCCCGGGGCGTGGACCGGGCCACCTTGGGTAATCCCGGCAAGCTTAGTTATTGCTTCTGCGAGGACGAGGAAGGTTCCGCCTGGGAGCCGTTGACTGTTGATCGTGGTCTCCCCGCCGGCGCCAATGCCGTGACCGTGTTCGCCGGCTATGGCCTGCAAGGCGTGATCGATGACAAGGCGCGGTCGCCAGAAGAGCTGGTACAAACCATGGCCACCTGTCTGTTGGCCGTCGACAACATCAACAAATTTCCCGGACCCGATTGCCTGTTGGTGGTCTGCCCCGAACATGAACGGACCTTGGTGGAAGGCGGCTGGGACAAGGCCCGCCTGCATAAGGAATTGATGGACCGCATGGTGGTTCCCGCCGATGGCGTGATCCGCGGCAGCCACGGCATGGCCGAGGGCGTGAACCCCAAGCTGGCCGGCAAGACCGTGCGCAAGATATTGCCCGATGGCCTGATGATCGTCCGGGCGGGCGGTGGCGCGGGCAAATTTTCTGGTATAATCGCGGGATGGACGCCGGGCACGCCGGAATCCAGCCGCCCCGTAACAAAGGAGGTAAAGACATGAGTTTGGATAGCCTATTGGATCCCACTGGAGAGCGGGAGGCGGCGGTTCGACCGCGCCTGGCGCGCCCCAAATCCCTGGACGGGTTGACCGTCGGGGTCTTGGATATTTCCAAGGTCCGCGGCGATGTCTTCGTCGAGGAAGTGGCCACGCTGCTGGAAGGCCGCGGCATCGCCGTCAAGCGCTACCGCAAGCCGACCGTGGCGCGCACCGCGCCCAAGGCCATCGAACAGGCCATCGTCGAAGAGGTCGATGTGGTCGTGGAAGGCCTGGCTGATTGAGGCTCCTGCACGTCGTGCTGTACGCATGATATGCTGAACTTGGAAAGCCGGGGTATCCCCGTAGTCGGCGTCGCCACCACGGAATTCATCGAGGCGGCGGCGGTGCAATCGGAGGCGTTGGGATTTGATCCAGCCTATATCTGGGTGCCCCATCCGATCCAGGACCGCACCAACGATGAATTGCATGCGCTGGCGGCCAGTCACGTGGATGAAATCATCGCGGCCCTGACCGACCAGGGATAAATCATTGGCTGAACCTATCCGGGTCGCCGTGACCGGCGCCTCCGGTTATATCGCGTTGCATGTCATCGCCGAATTGCTCGACGGTGGCTATGCGGTGCGGGGCACCTTGCGGGACATGGCGCGGGGCGAAACAATTCGCGCCGCGCTGTCCCGGCATACGGAAACCTCGAACCTGGAATTCGCCCCGGCCGATCTGACTTCGGACGATGGCTGGGACGAGGCCTTTTCGGGCTGCGAATATGTCCTTCACATAGCCTCGCCCTTGCCCATCGTGGAGCCCAAGAACCATGATGAGCTGATCATTCCCGCCCGTGACGGCGCCTTGCGGGCGTTGGGCGCGGCCTCTCGGGCGGGCGTGAAACGCGTGGTCATGACATCCTCGGTCGCCGCCATCGGTTACGGCCATGAGGGCAAGACCGACTTTACCGAAAGTGATTGGAGCGTGGTATTGCCGGAAATTGGCGCCTACGCTTCCTCCAAGACCATCGCCGAGCGGGCGGCCTGGGATTACGTCAATGCCCTGCCCGGCGACCGGGCGTTCGAATTCGTCACCATCAATCCCTCGCTGGTGATCGGGCCGTTGATTGATCCCGACGGCAGCGCCTCGATCGAGGTTGTGCGCAAACTTCTGGCGCGGGAGGTGCCGGGCTGCCCCAAATTCGGCATTGGCCTGGTTGATGTGCGTGATGTCGCCACCGCGCACATTGCCGCCATGACGTCGCCGGTGGCGCCTGGCAATCGCTATATCTGCAACACCGAATTCAGGTGGCTGGTTGAGGTGGCCAGGCAATTGAACCGTGATTTCGGGCCCAGGGGCTACCCGGTGGCGACCCGGGTGCTGCCGAATTTCGTGGTACGGCTGGTCGGATTGTTCGATAAGGCCGTGGGCCGCATCGTGCCGGAATTGGACCAGCACAAAAATTACGACAGCGCCGCCATCCGCCGGGATCTGAACTGGCGGACCCGGCCCATGGACGAAACCGTCAAGGACACGGGGGAAAGCTTGCTGGCCTTGAACGTCGTTTAGGACATGGTCCACCGATAAGAATTTTGTTCTCGGCTTGCGCTTATTTGCTACTATTCAGCTCCTAGGGGATGGGTTTCCATGGCAGACGATATCCGGCGCTGGTTGGAAGAACTCGGGCTTGGCGAATACGCCACGGCGTTTGAGGAAAACCGGCTCGAGCTGTCCCACCTGCCCGATCTTTCAGAAGATGATCTGCGTGAACTTGGCGTCACCGCCATGGGCGACCGCAAGACCTTGTTACGGGCCCTGGAGGGGCTGGAGGCACGGCCGGAGGCGGTTGTCGATGAAGGGCCTCAACGTCCACCATCTTCCGTGGCCGAGCGGCGGCAGCTTACCGTGTTGTTCTGCGACCTGGTCGGCTCGACCGCGCTTTCGGACCGCCTTGACCCAGAGGACATGCGCGAGGTTATGCGGGCCTACCAGGATGCCGTGGCCGCCGCGGTTGGCGACCATGACGGCCATGTCGCCAATTATCTGGGCGACGGTATCGTGACTTATTTCGGTTGGCCGCATGCATTCGAGGATCAGGCGGAGCGCGCCGTGCGTGCCGGATTGGCTGCGGTCGCGGCGGTCGGATCGCTCGAGACGACCGCTGGGGGGCCACTGGCGGCGCGGGTTGGCATTGCCACGGGACAGGTGGTTGTTGGTGATTTGTCCGGCGATGTGTCCCACCAGAGCGACGCCATCAGCGGCAGAACGCCCAACCTGGCGGCCCGCATTCAAGAACTCGCCGAACCGGGCGAAGTGGTGATCGAGGCGGCGACGCGGCAATTGGTCGGCGCTAATTTTGACCTGGCTGACGGTGGCCGGCACGAGCTGAAAGGCCTGCCCGATCCGGTCGCGGTCTGGCGGGTGACGGGCCGATCCGCCGTGGAAAGCCGCTTCGAGGCTTACCACCAATCCGGCATGACGCCCTTTGTTGGCCGCGAGACGGAGATCGGCCTGCTGCTGGACCGCTGGGGTCAGGCGCGGGGCGGGGAAGGCCAGGTCTTGCTGCTGTCGGGCGAGGCGGGTATCGGTAAATCGCGTATCGTCGATGTGCTGCGCGAACGTATAGGCGGCGAGGCAACGGTGGTGCATTTCCAATGTTCGCCCTATCACCAGAACAGTCCATTTTACCCCTATACCACGCAGTTCGAACATGCGGCGGGCTTCGCGGCGGGCGACGACAACGATGAGAAACTGGGCAAACTGGAAAGCTTGCTGCTGGACTGCGAACGCCCGAAGGCGCAAACCACCGCCTTGATCGGGGCGATGCTGGGGCTGGCCACGGAGGATCGGTATCCGCCGCTTGAAATGAGCCCGGAACGGCAGCTCGAGGAAACCCACGTGGCGATGTTGCAGCAGTTGGGCGCCTTGAGCGGCAAGGGCCCGGTCGTGGTCATCGCCGAGGATCTGCACTGGAGCGATCCGAGCAGTCTGGAACAGATCAGCCGCACCATTGATTTCATCGACAAACTGCCGGTGTTGTTGTTGCTGACCTGCCGGCCTGAATTCACCCCATCCTGGCCCAGCCATCAGCATTCCACCATGTTGACCTTGAACCGCCTGTCGCGGGAACAACGGGAAGCCATGATCGCCCGCGTTACCGGCGGCCGAGATTTGCCGGCGGAAGTCCTCGCCCAAATCGTCGAACGCACCGACGGGGTGCCGCTGTTCGTGGAGGAATTGACCAAAACCGTGCTGGAATCAGGGCTGGTGGCGGAGCGCGACGGGGCTTTTGAGCTGACCGGCGCCCTGCCGGGCTTGGGCATTCCCGCCAGTTTGCAGGATTCACTCGTGGCCCGGCTGGACCGCCTGTCGCCGGTCAAGGAAGTGGCGCAGGTGGCAGCCGCGATCGGCCGGGAATTCTCCCGCCCGCTGCTCGAGGCCGTCGCGCCCATGGGCGGTAACGAGTTGAGCGAGGCCCTGCAGCAACTGGTCAACTCGGAACTGGTATTCCGCCGGGGCGCGCCGCCAAACGAAAGCTATCAATTCAAGCACGCCCTGGTGCGCGATGCCGCCTATGAAGGCATGCTGATCAGTCAGCGCCAGCAATTGCACCAAAAAATTGCCGATAGATTAGAACAATTGTGGCCCGAATTGGCGGATGAACAGCCGGAGCTTTTAGCCCTGCACTTGAGCGAAGCGGGCAATGCCGACCGCGCCGTGGATTTTTGGTTGAAGGCGGGCGAGGCCTCGTTCAACCGGTCGGCCAACGCGGAAGCCAAGGCGCATTTGGAAAAAGGCATCGAACAGATTGAGCAATTGCCGGACACCGAGGCCCGGCGCAGCCGCGAACTCACGCTCAGGGCTTACCATGTCAACGCCATCATGCGTTGGCATGGATACACGGCTCCTGAATTGGCGGACCGGGTCGAGGATGTCCTGCGGCTGTGCGAACAGTCGCCGGAGCATCCGTACTTTTTCGGCGCCGTGCGCAATGTCGCCGCCTACCATGCCGTCAGCGGGCGTATTGAAGCGGCCTGGCAGGTAATGGCGCTGTTGAGCCGCGAAGCGGACCGTCAGGACGATATTCTGGGCAAGCTGGTCGATCAGCACATGCAAGGTTATCTGTTTCAGGTGCAGGGCGATTTTCTTAAATCCCGCGAACATTTCGAACGCGCCATCGCCTATTTCAATCCCGATGACCGGGCCCGCATGACGGCTCAATTTGGCGATGATTTTCAGACCAATAACAAGTGCCTGCTGGCGTTGACGGAACAAAGCCTCGGGCATCTCGACCGGGCCTTGGAACTGGTCACGGACGGACGCCGCGAGGCCAGGATCGCGCCGGCGCCGCAATGGCTCTGCTATGCGGAATTCTTCACGTGCTATTTGTTATGCCTGCGAGGCGAGGCAGAAGGAGTCCTCGAACGCACGACCCGGCTCAACGAAATGGGGGAGAACGCCATGGCCGGGATGTGGCAATTGGGGGCCATGACCGCTTCCGGCTGGGCAAAAATTCTCTTGAACCGCCGGGACGAGGGAAAGACCGAGCTGCGCGTCTCCATGGACATGGCGAGGGAAGGTCATCTCATGGCGAACACTGGTATTTACGCCGCGGTCCTTGGCGAAACCGAACTCGCCGATGGGAACTTTGATGCGGCCCGGCGGGAAATTGAAAGCGGACTGGCATATTGTGAAGCATCGACCGAGCGATGGCACGAAGCGGAACTGCTGCACCAGCTCGGGCGATTGGAACTTGCCGAGCATCCCGACCGCCAGGTTGATGCAACCCACCCGCTTTCGAAATCTCTAGATCTCTCCCGACGGCAAGACGCGCGGTTCTTCGAATTGCGCACGGCGATGACCATCGCCCGCCACTGGCACGCTGGCGGCCGCACGCCGGAGGCGCGCGAACTGCTCGCGCCCATTCATGGCTGGTTCACCGAAGGTCTGGATACGCCCGATTTGTTGGCTGCCAAGGCATTACTGGACGAACTAAACTAAGACCGCCTCATCAGCCCTATTACGTCAATTATTGATTCAGATCATCGATCCCCGACTTTGTGTATTCTAATATGTCCTCCTTGTCTTTTCTGTCGAATTTTAACATTATGTAAAATTAGACGGAGGTCATATGAGAGGTCTGCTTGTTTCCCAAACAGTCGTGCTCCTTATCATCACTGGACTGGGACAGTCGTTCGCGGATGATGGGGAGGTACAGCGGCTCCAAGCCCTCGCCCAAGAGAACGGTTGCGGGAGGCCCGGATGCGGTGTTGTTCAAGACCCGGCGTCGGCGGATTGGGATACATCAGGTTGGCCCGCGGGAAATTCGTCGGCGTTCATGCGCGCGACCAATCGGCTGTCGCTTGAACTCGTCAAGCGTGAGACGGATCACGGGAATTTCGCTTATTTCGTGGATACAGAAATTCGTCTTGATGTTGTTGCAAACGAGCTTCGGGCGAACCTCGGGAAAATCCTTAAATCGTCATCGTACCCGCATGCACACAGTGTCGAATTCATCATCTCGAACCACAAAGCCTCCAAGGGCTGGCCGTCCGCAAACCATATCCACATCAATGATCGACCCATCCGCAGCGTCTGCGTGCTATCGCCCCTTTCGCACGAGAAGACAGCGATAGAATTTGCCGCACAACTGATGGGAACGCGGCGCCTACCCGTGGTCCACCTGGTTGATGATTTTGCCATGCGGTTTTTGGCTGCCAGTCATGAGGGATACCACTGCATATCCGCTCATCGCAGCAGATTGGATCATAGAGCGAAAACCGCGCTCGAAACGATTTCCGACGTCGGTGCTGTAAATGAAGCGCTTAAAGCCGGGATAAATCCCGCCTATTTGGTTGCCCTTGCCGATTGGCGGGCATTAAGGTTCGCCTCCGGCATTGCCGATGTCGTCGCGGGACGGACTGACGGCAAGAGGCTGTATTCCCGCGCAGCTCCGGCCCATATGAGTACCGTTGCCATTAATAGGCTACTCGCGAATGGTCCCCTGGACAGTTACGACGGAATTGAGCAACTGGCCCTATCATCAACACCGGAAGGCTTGTACGGCGAGCGAAAGAAGGCGCAGGTATTTCTTACCCAAACGATGCTCCTCTTCAAAAACACGGAGGTAACTAAGCGCTATCCTCATGCTTCGCTCCAAGATGCCGACGACATTTTGTCGATGTTAGACGCGCCAGCGGAGATGATCGAGGCGGTAAAAACATCGGTTGCCAGATATCTTGGTGCACTTGATTGCCGGCGCGCCTTGGTCCGCTCAGATGAAAAACAAACGACAGTACTGGCCTGCCGGCAAAGCGATGGCAGTTTCTCTCTTGTGGATGAACCGGCACTGGGCGTTTTGTCCCCAATCGCGACACTGAAAATCCCGCGGATCGACGTCGCCGAATTCAGGGAAAGTTCGGAACACGCGCGCGCGCTTCTGGTCTACACCAAGGGGCGCGGGCATGACTTTCCCAATCACGAGCAATATCATCTAAATCAAGTGGATCACGGCATTCGGACCGTGCAGTAAGTACATATTCGAAATGGCTCAATCTCGGCGCTTGGACCATGGACGAAAATCCATCGCACTGCCGTTGTGCCTGTTGGCTTCCGCTTGGCCCGGGAATCATAGTGATTAACTAATCTGAAATAGCGGCCGCATATTATTTTGGGACAAGGGAGTTTTTGTCCCTTGACCTTCCTCTTGGGGGAAGGACCATATCGTCCGTGTAAAGTCTAGGATCTGGTGAACGACGTGCGACTGGTTATTTTGACATTGCCTTTTTTGCTCGCTCTAGCTGTGAGTTCTCAATAGGTTGTTCATTCGATCCTCTTCTGAAAAGCTGATGTTTGC
>JAPYPT010000034.1 GCA_029937535.1 Alphaproteobacteria bacterium | reverse complement strand
GTCCACCACCCGGCGCCAGGAAATCCGCCTGGCATCGATGTTCAGGCTGTTGCCCCAATAAATATGATTGTCCAGCATGGCGGCGAGCAGATTGTTGGCGGCGCCGATGGCATGGAAATCACCGGTGAAATGCAGGTTGATATCCTCCATGGGCACGACCTGGGCATAACCGCCGCCCGCCGCACCCCCCTTGGTGCCGAAGCATGGCCCCAGGCTGGGCTCCCGCAAGCAGATCGCGGTCTGTTTGCCGATCCGGTTCAAGGCATCGCCCAGGCCCACCGTGGTGGTGGTCTTGCCCTCGCCCGCCGGCGTCGGCGTGATGGCGGTGACCAGGATCAGCTTGCCGTCGGGGCGGTCGTCCAGGGTGGCGACATAATCAAGATCCACCTTGGCCTTGTCGGCGCCATAACGATAGAGATGTTGCTGTGGAATATTCAGTTTCTCGGCAACTTGCTCGATCGGCAGGGCCGATGCTTGACGGGCAATTTCAATGTCTGGCTGCATGTGTCACATTTTTCCCTAGGTTCAATTTTTTTAGGTCTCTTCCAGGCCGCACCATTCGGCGATGAACAGCGCCATGGCCTGGGTGTTTTTACGCACGGATTCCAGGTTGACCCGCTCATCGAAGCCATGAATGGCATCCGAGAGGGGGCCATAGACCAGGCCCGGAATATCCGCATACAAACCGAAAAAGCGCGCATCCGTGGTCGCCGTGGTGGCCACCACCGGCAAGGGCGCGCCATAGGCGTTCTGATGCGCCCGGCCCAGGGCGGCTTCCGCCTCGTCGGCACCCCGCAGGATATAACCCTCCGCCATCAGGCCATGATAGGTGACCTGCGGCGGCGCATTGCGCAAAAAGGCGTCCTGAGAGGCGGCCTGTCCGATACACTCTTCCAGCTCCGCCCGGCGGGCGGCCAGATCATCGCCGGGATAAACCGCGACCCGCAGATCGAAGACACACCATGACGGCACGGAAGAGGCCCAGTCGCCGCCCTCGATCTTGCCCACGTTGAAATTGATCGGATGGTCATGGCCGGCGTAATGGGGCTGATCCACCCGCTGCTCGTTCCATTTAACTTCCAGTTCCTTGAGACCCTGGATCAGCGTGAAGGCCGCATCGATGGCGTTGGAGCCGGTGCCCGCATAGGCCACGTGCACGGGGATCCCCTGCACCTTGATTTGCAGCCACATGACGCCAAGTTGCGCCCGGATCAGACTGTCGCCCAAGGGTTCGGGTATCAACGCCGCCTCGGCCCGGTAGCCGCGCGCCAGACAGGCCAAGGCGCCGTTGCCGGTACACTCCTCCTCCACCACGGATTGCAGGAAGACGTCCGCCGCCGGTTGCCAGCCCTGACCTTGCAAAGCCTTCAGGGCATACATGGCGCCGACCAGGCCCGCCTTCATATCGCCCGAGCCCCGGCCATACATCCAGCCGCCCTCGATCCGCGGCTCATAAGGCGGGGTGGTCCACATCTCGTGCGGGCCCTCGGGCACCACGTCGATATGGCCGTTCAGGATCAGGGACCGGCCCTTGGCATTAGCACAGCGGTGGCCGCCAACCACATTGAAGGCGTTGTCATAGTCCACATAGACCGGCGAGAAGCCGGGCAGATGGCTGATCTGATCCACATCGATCTGCCACCGATCCACGGCCAGGCCCTGCCCGCGCATGGCCGCGGCCATGAAATCCTGGGCCGTATGTTCCCGGCCCCGGCGCGAGGGAAACTTAACCAGCTCCGCCGTGAACGCCACCTGTTCGTCGAAGCCGGCGTCGACCGCGTCCTTGATCTTCCCAGCAACAGCACTTTCCAGCATCGTCATGCGCCCCCGTAATATGGGTTTCAGAATAAGGATAATCGCCGATGGGAACCAGTCCCAATGACGTGAATTGCTTCAAAGAATGTGATGAAATGAATAAGGGCTTGATTTGGCGATGGGGATTGGCGAGTATTGCTGTCAGGCGCAGGGAGTGCCAACAAGAAAAAGCTAGATGCGAAATTAAGTACTCACAGAACAACCGCGCATTTAGCTTATAAAACGCACTGTATGTTTATTAATCTAGACCAGAATTATGGTTATGATTTCGTTATTCTTGGAATACTTGATAGTTAGTTGCATAAAACAATAACCGAACAGGGAAAGGTGCCGCGCTGTTTAAACGCAGCTTAAACGCAGCTTAAACACGGCGGCAATAGGGAACATGGAAAAGATCGACCAATTGAAACAGTTGGCGCAAAACAGCAAGATCGGCCGGCGTGAATTCATGTCGACCGTGACCGCCATGGGCGTCACCGTCGCCGCGGCCTCCACCATGTGGAGCAGCTCTGTCCAAGCAGCGCCAAAGCGTGGCGGCAGAATGCGCATGGGCAGCGCCCACGGCAACACCACGGATACCTTGGATCCAAGCACCTTCAATAACGGCAGCATCATCCAGCAGGGCTATGCCATGCGCAATCACCTCTCCGAGGTGGACAACGATGGCACCTTGGTGCCGGAATTGGCCGAAGGCTGGGAAGCCTCCGACGATGCCTCGGAATGGGTCTTTACCCTGCGCAAGGGCGTTGAATTCCACAACGGCAAGACCATGGATGCCAACGACGTCATTTCCACCATGAATTACCACCGGGGCAAGGATTCCAAATCGGCCGCCAAACCGCTGCTGGCACCGGTGACGGAGTTGAAGGCCGACGGAAAAAATAAAGTCGTGTTCAAGCTTTCGGGCGGCAGCGCGGATTTCCCCTATACGGTCAGTGACTATCATCTGGCGATCATGCCGGCGGATGCCTCCGGTAAGGTGGACTGGCAATCTGGCGTCGGCACCGGCGGCTACATCAAACAGAAGTTCGAGCCAGGCGTGCGCGCCACATACAAGCGCAATCCAAACTACTTCAAGGCCGGACGCGCCCATTTCGACGAAGTGGAATTTCTGACCATCACGGACGTGGTGGCCCGGACCAACGCCCTGACCACCGGCGAGATTGACGCCATGAGCCGTTGCGACCTGAAGACCGTGCATCTATTGAAGCGGCGCAAGGGCGTGAAGGTCGAGGAGGTTACCGGCACCCTGCATTACACCATTCCCATGCACACCGACGTGGCGCCGTTCGACAACAACCATGTGCGGATGGCCTTGAAATATGCCGTCGACCGCGAGGTTTTGTTGAAGACCATTCTGCGTGGCCATGGCGTGGTGGGTAACGATCATCCGATCTCCACGGCGAACCGCTACCACAACGGCGACCTGCCGCAACGGACCTACGATCTGGACAAGGCCAAATTCCATTTGAAGAAGGCGGGCGTGGGCTCCATATCCGTGGACCTGTCCGCCGCCGATGCCGCCTTTGTTGGCGCCGTGGATGCGGCCGTGCTGTACAAGGAGCATGCGGCCAAGGCCGGCATCAACATCAACGTGGTGCGGGAGCCATCGGATGGTTATTGGTCCAACGTCTGGCTGAAAAAGCCCTGGTGCATGGTCTATTGGGGCGGCCGACCGACCGAGGATATGATGTTCTCGCAATCCCTGGCCACGGGCGCGGATTGGAACGAAAGCCATTTCTCCAACAAGCGCTTCATGGAACTGTTGATCAAGGCGCGGGCGGAACTGGACGAAGACAAGCGCCGGGTCATGTATCACGAAATGCAAAGAATCGTGAACATGGACGGCGGCACCGTCGTGCCGTTGTTCGCCAACTATGTTTTCGCCATGTCGGACAAGGTCATGCATGACCCCAAGATGGCGGGCAACTGGGACATGGACGGCGACAAATCCCTGGAGCGTTGGTGGTTCGGATAATCCCGGCCGCTTAGGCAAACACAGGTATGTCGCAAATCGCGAAACTGGTGGCCCAGCGCCTGGCGCTGGGCCTCCTGACCTTGTTTGTTATTTCACTGATTATTTTCCTCTGCGTCGAAATGCTGCCCGGCAATTTCTCGGAGGCCATCCTCGGCCAGGCCGCGACGCCGGAAACAGTGGCCGCCTTCAACCGGGAGCTGGGCCTCGATCTACCGCCCCACGAACGCTACTTCACCTGGCTGTTCAACATGGTGCAGGGCGACTTCGGGCGCTCTCTCGCCAGCAAGCGGGAACTTTCCGAGTTGTTGGGCTATCGCCTGGAAAACACGTTGTTTTTGGCTTCCGTGGCCGCCGTCATCGCCATTCCCCTCGCCGTCACTCTTGGCGTGCTTGCCGCCCTCTACCGCGAGAGTTTTTATGACCGGGCGATCAATGTAGTCACGTTGAGTTCCATTTCATTTCCGGAATTTTTCGTCGCCTATATTCTGATCCTGGTGCTGGCGCAAAACCTGGGCTGGTTCCCGGCGATTTCCAACATCAATGATGAATTGAGCTTTTGGCAAAAGATCTACCGCACCGCCTTGCCGGCCTTTACCCTGACCCTGGTCTGCGTCGCGCACATGATGCGCATGACCCGGGCCGCGATCATCAATCTGCTGGCCTCGCCCTATATTGAAATGGCCCGCCTGAAAGGATTGCGCCCGACCCGCATTATTCTCAAGCACGCCCTGCCCAATGCCCTGGCGCCGATCATCAACGTGGTGGTCTTGAACATGGCCTATCTGGTGGTCGGCGTGGTTCTGGTCGAGGTGGTGTTCGTTTACCCTGGTTTGGGCCAGCTGTTCGTGGATTCAGTGCGCAGCCGTGATATTCCCGTGGTCCAGGCCTGCAGCCTGATTTTCGCCATGACCTATGTCCTTTTGAATTTGCTGGCCGATGTGCTCTCGATCATGAGCAATCCGCGGCTTTTGCATCCGCGCTGAGGGTGGTGGGAGGATGACCATGCCCCTCGCGACATCCACTTTCGGCGGCAAGGCCTCGCCCTGGGTCAGCCGTATCGCCATGGCGGCGGTGCATTTTTTCATCCTGGTTTTATTCCTGCAAAACGTCGCGGCGGATACCTGGAGCGCCATCATCGGGTTGCTGTTCGCGCATCTCTACAGCGTCGTCGCGCTGACCTATTGGAACCGCATCGACCGTTCGGCGGCCGGCGACACGGTGATTGTCACCGTGACCTTGGAATTCGTTCTGATCGCCATCATTTTCTGGGACCGGGCCAGCGCCTGGCCCTGGTCGACTCTGTTTGGCCTTGGCGTGGTACAGGTCTGCGCGTTTTTTGCCGTGCGCTATTGGAAGGATCTGCGGCAAGCGCCCAAGTCCGCTTGGTTCGGTCTGATCGTGGTCTTGATCTATATCATGATAGCAGCCATGGCGCCGGTTATCGCGCCTTTCAGCGAGACCGAAATCGTCGGCTCCGAATACGACGCCTGGACCAATGAGCATCTGCTGGGCACCGATAATCTGGGCCGGGATATGTTTACCCGGCTGATCTATGGCGGGCGCAACACGGTCGGGGTCGCCTTTATCACCACGGTTCTGGCGTTTTTGATTGGCGGCCTTGGCGGTCTTCTGGCCGCTGCCATGCGGGGCTGGGTGGACCAGGTTCTGAGCCGGTTCATGGAAATTTTGATGGCCATTCCGTCGTTTATTTTTGCCCTGCTGATCCTGACCATCGTCGGCACTTCGGTCCCCTCGTTGATCATGGTCATTGCTGTTCTGGACGCCACCCGGGTGTTTCGATTGGCCCGGGCCGTGGCCATGAATGTGGTGGTGCTGGAATTCGTCGAGGCGGCGAGTCTGCGGGGCGAGGGCCTGTGGTGGATCATACGGGCCGAGATTCTGCCCAATGTGCTGCCGCCCTTGGTGGCCGAATTCGGCCTGCGGTTTTGCTTCGTGTTCCTGTTCCTGAGCGGCCTGAGTTTCCTCGGCCTCGGCATCCAGCCGCCCACGGCGGATTGGGGCTCCATGGTGCGCGACAACGCCACCCTGATCACCTACGGCGACATCACGCCGTTGCTGCCCGCGGCCGCCATCGCCATTTTGACCATCGGCGTCAACTTCGTGGTTGATTGGTTCCTGCACAAAGCCTCCGGTTTGAAGGAATAGATCCCGTGAGCGAAGAGACAGGTGACGGATCGACTTTCGGTGACGTGCTGGTGGAAATGCACGGCCTGCGCATCGAGGGGCGCAGCGACGACATCTGGCATGAAATCGTCCATGGCATCGACGTTGTCCTGCACCGTGGCGAGGTGCTGGGACTGATCGGTGAATCGGGTGCGGGCAAAAGCACCATCGGGCTGGCGGCCATGGGTTTCGCCCGTGACGGCTGCCGGATCTCCGGCGGCTCGATCATGTTCGACGGCGTGGATTTGGCCAAGGCCTCCGAAGAAAGCCTGCGTCAACTACGCGGCTCCCGCATCGCCTATGTTGCGCAAAGCGCCGCCGCCGCCTTTAACCCGGCGCACAAATTGATTGATCAATATTGCGAGGCCCCGGTCCAGCACGGCATCATGCCGAGGGCGGAAGCCGAAAGCGACGCCATCGATCTCTATGGACGCTTGCAATTGCCCGATCCGGAAAGCATTGGCTTTCGCTATCCCCATCAGGTATCGGGCGGCCAGTTGCAGCGCGCCATGACCGCCATGGCCATGGCCTGCCGCCCCGATCTCATCGTCTTCGATGAACCGACCACGGCTCTCGATGTCACCACCCAGATCGAAGTGCTGTCCGCCATCCGTGGTATCGTGCGCCAGTTCAACACCGCCGCGATCTATATCACCCATGACTTGGCCGTGGTCAGCCAGATGGCCGACCGGATCATGGTGCTGCGCCACGGCAACCTGATTGAAGAGGGCGAAACCCGCGGCATGCTCGAGGATCCGCAAAAAGACTACACCCGCGATCTGCTGGCCGTGCGGACCTTCCGCAAGGAATTGGCGGAAGAGCCGGACGCAAATGTGCCGTTGTTGCGGGCCGAAAACATCTACGCCGCCTATGGCAAGTCGCCGGTTTTGTTCGATGTTTCAATGGACATCCACCGCAAGCGCACGGTGGCGGTGGTGGGTGAATCGGGCAGCGGCAAAAGTACCATGGCACGGGTCATCACCGGCCTGCTGGTCCCCAGCCAGGGCCAGGTCTACTACGACGGCCAGCCATTGCCGCGGGATCACCGCAAACGCAGCAAGGACGAAAAGCGGCGTTTGCAGATGATCTATCAAATGCCCGATACGGCAATCAATCCGCGGCAACGGGTGAATTCCATTATCGGGCGGCCACTGGAATTCTATCTTGGAATGCGCGGCGCGGACCGGGATGCCCGGGTCCGCGAATTGCTGGAGATGATCGAACTGGATCCGGCGGAATTCTTCGACCGTTTCCCGGACGAACTATCGGGCGGACAGAAACAACGGGTCTGCATTGCCCGCGCCCTGGCGGCCGAGCCGGAATTGATCATCTGCGACGAAGTTACCTCGGCCCTGGATCAACTGGTGGCCGAGGAAATTCTGAAGTTGCTGCAAGGCCTGCAGGACGAACTGGGCCTGGCCTATATGTTCATCACGCATGACATCGCCACGGTACGGGCCGTGGCGGATGAGATCGTGGTCATGCTGCGGGGCGAGGTGGTGGAGCAGGGACCGAAAGAACAGGTCCTGACCCCGCCGCATCACGAATATACCGAACTGCTGCTATCCTCCGTACCCGAGATGGACCCGGACTGGCTGGATAATCTGCTGGATCAGCGGTCCTCGTAAAGCGTGGCGTTTGCCCCGAGGTAATTCTCCCAGGCAAACCAATAGGCGATATGACCGGCGACCCTTGGCAGCTTGGCCCCGTCCGGTCCCACCAAGGCAGCCTCGGTCACCGACCAGACCCCTGTGGGGGCACGCAGTTTGCCGGGGCTTTTGCCGGCTTGAAACATCCACTCACCCCGTTCATAAGCGCGGACCGTACGTGTGTCGGCGTCGCCAATCAGGACAAGCTTGCGGGTCCCGATGGCGTCATTGATCACCGGGGTCTTGGCAAAGGCGGCAAGGGGCCAGGCCCGGGCGGCGCCAAAGACCCGGATGCCAAAGATGTAGTCTTTTTGTTTCAGGAGCGGGTCTGTTTTGACCACGGCGGGAAACATCAAATTGGGAGAGGCAAAATAATCCTTGTAGACCACGTCCGAACCATAATCCCTGTCGTGGCCCGTATCCAACGCCAACACTTCCGTGTCTGGGTGCCGACGGCGCCACGCCGCCCAGGTGGTGATCGCCAGGGGTCTGATCTTCAGGCGGATCCCACTGTTGGCCAGGGGGCCCGCCACCGGCTCGCCGGTGAACTGATTCCACAGGCTCAAGGTCTCCCAATCGAACATCAGTTTGTTGGAGCGGTACAACAGGCCCGATGAGCCGAACACCAATGGCCCATCCCGCCCCGGCACGGAGGTTTCATACAAAATACCTGAACCGCAAAGTGTGCAATAGGCCAGGGCCACGGGCACACCGCCAACGGTGTCGTTGAACATTTCGTGCCAACCCATGATGCGCAAGGGGTAGGCGCGGGCGTCGCCCTTGACCGCGACACCAAAAACCAGATCCTCGTCCCGTAGATATTCCGCCGCCGCCGCTTGCTGCATGTGTGGGTTATCCAGGGACGGAATTCCCGTCATGGCGCGGACGCCGCCCCAGACGATCTCTTCCATGCGAATGCGCATGCTGTCGGGCCGACCCCAGCGTTCCCGGAAAAACACCGCGAAGCCGGCATCGACACGGCGCAAGACATGAATCAGCAACTTGGCATAACTGGAATGGGGCGGCGCCTGACCGTTGGCTTCCTGCCACAGCATCCAAAGGTGCCATGTGTGGGCATCGTGGCCGGTCAGTGTCTTCAGGGTTTCCAGGATCGGTTCGTCGCTGCGCCGGTTGAACCGCAGGCTCAAAATCAGTCCGGCCACCACATCGCGACGACCCCTCTTGACCATGAATTCAAGGGCGTCCCTAGCCGCCTCGGCGCTGCCGAACATAACCTCGTGCGCGGCCTGCGTCACCGGGTCCGCGGCAAGCGCGTGCTCGGCCCTCGGCGGTGTCAAATCGCAAAACACCAGCAGAATTATGAGGAGAATACCCATGCGCCACACCGGGCTCATACCAAAACGAACCCAGGCGCGGCGAAAGGAATTTATTGGCAATGAACCACTGTCAGGATCATGTTGACGTGAGTACCATCATCGGACAATGGCAAAAGCAAATGCTGCATGTGCAGAACCCGATCACCGCCCTGACGAAATTCGATCCGGGCGAAATGCGGTTGCCCGTCATCCATGGTCTGGCGGTATAGGGTGGCGACCTCGTCACTCTGGTCGCCATAGTCGATCTCCGACAAATTGCGGCCGGTAAATTCATAGCCAAACCGCCCGACGACCTCGGTACCCACCAGGCGGAACCGGATTGGTGGAAAATCCGCTTCCACTTTTTCTTTTTCCACATCGGCCAGCATTAATTTTGGCAACAGCCGGGGAATATCGGCCGGATTCAGGTCCTTGCGCGCGGGCATGCGGCGCGACCCCCGTAGGCGCTGCCAATATTCCAGCGTCTGCCGCAAGGCCGTATCGGCATTTTCGTCTAGTTCAATCGCCGTTGCCATCCCGCCCTCGGAACCATAAACCGTCCCCACCATGTCGGGGGTTCGGGGAGGGGTGATATTTAGGCTATCCGGCATGCCATGAATGTGATGGCAATCACAAATGCTACCGAACGATCATGCACGGGGGCAAGGAGGAAATTGCGCGGCCCCGGCCGGAAACCGGGACCGCGCACAATATTCAAATAATGGTGTTCAAATAGTGCAGTTCAGATATTTATCAGCCGCCGTAGAAGACGTTGTCGCCCAGTTCCTTCATTTCCAGGATCGCCTCGTCCGCGCGGCCTTCCGGTTGCGTGGCCACATTGGCGTCAACCACTTCGCCGATAAAGATGTGATGATCGCCCTGTTCGACGATTTCCACGATCTTGCATTCCACCGAGGCGATGGCGTTATCGAGAATGGGCGCGCCGGTGCTGCCCGCATGAAACGGCTCGCCACTGACGGTATTGCCGTCGCGGGTGGCGGGCTTGAAGAAGCCAAAAGCCAGACCCTGCTGGCCCTTGCCCAGCATGTTCAGGGCGAAGCATCCGGCCGCCTTGGAAATGCCGTAGGCGCCGGAATCGGTCTTCACCCCAACCACCACCAGGGGCGGTGCGAAGGCGGTTTGCGTCACCCAGTTCACGGTCGCGGCGGCAACCTCGCCGTCGTTCTCCGCCGTCATGACGTAAATGCCATAGGGGATCATGCGTAGAGCTGTCTTTTTTGCGTCGTCGTCCATTGTCGTTTCCTTGTTTGGTTAATTTTCGATCAAGCCTCGGCGCTGGGCCGGGATTTCATGCGGCCATGCCAGGCATTGATGTTTTTCAATTCGGGGTCAAGCGGTTGATCCACTCCGGCGAAGAAATCAACGAAACCGAACAACAAAATATCCGCCAATGTCAGCCGATCACCGGCAATATAGGTCTTGCCTTCCATCAGGCCGTCCAGCCATTGCAATTTGTCCTGGGCGCATTGTTTCAGGCCATCCGCCGCCTCGGGCAGGCAGCGCATGCGGTTTTCGAACATTTGCAGTCCCGTGGAAAACCGAAAGCCGTTGCCCATGGGCTCGCAAATATTCAAATCAACCCGCCGGACCCACATGCGCGTTTCCGCCCGCTCTTCCGCCGTTGTGCCAATCAGCGCGGGTTCCGGATGCAGCTCCTCCAGATACTCGCAGATAGCGGTTATTTCGCTCAAAATGTTGCCGTCGTCCAATTCCAATGCCGGGCTGGTTCCCGACGGATTGACTTTCACATAGTCCGCCTCGCGATTGACGCCGGCCCTGATATCCACATCTTCCATGGATAATTCGATGCCTTTTTCGGCCATGAATATGCGGACAACCCGGGGGTTGGGGCCGATGGAATTATATAGCTTCATGAATTTGTCGCTCCCTAGTCGTTTTTTTCCGCCGTCATGTAAGACCAGCCGCGCCGCCTTGGCAAGCGTATCTATTTACGGCCGCCCGCGAGGCGCGCCGCGTCCGGGTGGGCGCGCAGGCGGGACATGGCGAAGACACCCAAAAACGGCCCCACGGCCAACACGGCAAAGGCCACATGCCAGCCAAACGCCGCCACCAGGGAGGGCACCAGATGCACCGTGAACAGGGTCAGCAAGAAACCCATGCAGGTTTGCACGGTCAGCATGGTGCCGATGAATTCGGGCGGCGACAGTTCCGCGACGGAGGCGGAGAATTGCGCCGAATCCGCCACGATGGTGACGCCCCAGATCAGCGCCACGAAGGTCAGCAGCCAGGGCGGCGCCCCAAATAGGAAACCCATCACCAGGGCGCAGCAGCCCGATGCCGCCATGGCCCCCATGGTCAGCGTCGTGCGGCCATACCGGTCCGCGATGGCGCCGCCGACCAGGCAACCCGCCGCCCCGCCCAATCCCATGGCGCCAAAAGTCGCCAGGCGGGACCACCAGGCCGCCGCCTCCGCCATCATGACCTCGCGAAACGATGCATCCAGGAACACCACCAGCCAGGCCCACATGGCAAATAATTCCCACATATGGCCCAGATAGCCGAGATTCGCCCAGCGCATCGCCGGCCGGCGAAAGGCCTGCAGGGCGGCGGCGGGGGTGAAGGGCGGCGCCGGCGCGATGTTCGGTCCCAAGCGCACGCAATTGATCATCACGGCCGCCAGCACCGCCAGGACCGAAGCGGCGGCAATGGTAAATTGCCACTCCACGCCGCCAAATACATTGAACAGATGCGGCGCGGCGGAGCCCAAGGTGACCGCGCCCACCAAAAGCCCGATCAACAGCCCCACGTCATCGCGGGCCCAACTGACGGCGATCTTCATGCCCACGGGATAAATGCCCGCCATGCACATGCCGGTGACAAAACGCAGGATCGCCACCAGGTCGGAGGTCGGCTCGACCAGCAACAGCATGGCGTTGGCCAAAGCCGCGACCCCGGCGCTGGCCATGAAAAAACGGCGCGGGTCCAGACGGTCCGCCAGACCGAACAAAGCCGATATCAAGGTTCCGGCGACGAAGCCGATCTGTACCCCCGACGTCATCATCGCCGCCCGGCGCGGCGAAAGGCCGTATTCGGCGACCAGCGTCGGCACCACGGCGGAGGCGGAGAACCACAAGCCCAGGGCGGCGACCGTGCAGAAAGCCAATAGCCCCAATGACCCGGCCCGCGCGCCGTTGACTTTATCCATGTTTCACTAGCCGATTACGCAAACAACATTCTCCGGCGAACCCAAATTCATGTTAGGAACGGCGCCTATGTCAATTAACACAAGCATATGGGCAAAGCCCGGGGTAGACCATGACTAGTCTGCTAAATGTCCTGCTGGCCATCGCCATGGTGGCCGTTTTGGGTGTCCTGTTCGTGGGCATCTACGCCATGGGCCGGGGCGGGGAGTTCAACCGCAAATACGGCAACCTGCTCATGCGCTGGCGGATCATTCTGCAGTTACTGGCGGTGGGTATCATGCTGCTGATTTTCTACGTCAATCAGGGCTAAATGGAGTTTGGGCATGGTCAAGCTGACGAAAATTTACACCCGCGGCGGCGATGGCGGCCAAACCTCCCTCAGCGACGGCAGCCGCGTGGCCAAGGACGATTTGCGGGTCGCCGCCTATGGCGACGTGGATGAGTTGAACGCGGTGATCGGCCTGGCGCGCCTGCACGCGGATGGCGGCGCGGAGGCGATGCTGGCCCGCATCCAGCACGATCTGTTCGATCTTGGCGCCGATCTGGCCACTCCCATCGTGGAGACGCCAAAGCACCCGCCCCTGCGCATCGTCGATGCCCAGGTGGTCCGCCTGGAGCACGAGATCGACCAACTGGGCGCGGCCCTGTCCGCCTTGAATTCGTTTGTCCTGCCCGGCGGCACCGCCCTGGCGGCGCATCTGCATCTGGCCCGCACCGTGGCCCGCCGCGCCGAACGCCAGGCCACCTCCCTGGCCAGGGAGGTGGCCATCAACGAAGCCGCCCTGCGCTATATCAACCGCCTGTCCGACCTGCTGTTCCAACTGGCCCGCCACGCCAACGACGACGGCGCGGGCGATGTGCTGTGGGTGCCCGGCGCCAATCGATAGCATTTTTGTCTTGCATTTTGGTGTGGACCGGATTATTTCCCCGGCCATGAAAACGTTGTGCAACCTAACGAACCTGCGACGCCGCCGCACCTAACGGGCGGGCGGTCAACTTTTTCTAGTCTCTGAACAGCGAAATTTTTCCCCCGCCGCCAGGCATCGGCGGGGTGGATATTTGTGTGTTTGTCCGGCCGCTGGCGGTTTTTCCCCCATGCGACCCAATGCAAAAGGACAACACCATGCACACATCACTCATGGACATCACGGCCCGGCCTTCAATCATCTTCGTTCACGGCGAAGGCGCCTGGCTGTATGACGGCGCGGGCAGGGCCTATCTGGATTTCATCCAGGGCTGGGCGGTTAATTGCCTGGGCCATGCGGCCCCGCCCCTGGTCGCCGCGATCACGGCACAGGCCGGCAAACTGATCAATGTCTCGCCGGCGTTCTACAACCAGCCCATGCTCGATCTGGCAGCGGCATTGACCGAAGGGGCCGGGTTGGAGCGGATATTCTTCGCCAACAGCGGGGCCGAGGCCAACGAAGGCGCCATCAAGCTGGCCCGGAAATGGGGCCAACTGCACCGCCACGGCGCCTTCGAAATCATCACCATGGCGCATGGCTTTCATGGCCGTACCCTGGCCACCATGTCCGCCTCGGGCAAGGACGGCTGGGACCAATTGTTCGAGCCCAAGGTCCAGGGCTTTCCAAAAGTTCCCTTCGGTGATCTGGCGGCGACGGAAGCCGCGATCAACCCCAATACCGTTGCCGTGATGGTGGAGCCGGTGCAGGGCGAGGCCGGCGTGATCGATGGCGGTGATGCTTACATGGGGGGCTTGCGGGCCCTGACCGAGGCGCACGGCATTCTGCTGATCGCCGATGAAATCCAGACCGGCATGGGCCGCACGGGCAAGATGTTCGCCTGCGAACACGCCGCCATCACGCCTGACATCATGACCCTGGGCAAGGGCATGGGCGGCGGCGTGCCCCTGGCCGCCTTGCTGGCGCGGGAAGATGTCTGCTGTTTTGAGCATGGCGATCAGGGCGGGACCTTCAATGGCAACCCGTTGATGACCGCCGCCGGCCTGGCGGTCTGGAATGAGCTATCGCGGCCGGGCTTCCTCGATCACGTCATGACCGCCGGCGACTATCTGAGCCAAGGTCTCGAAACCCTTTCGGCCAGGCATGGTTTCGGCGCCGTGCGGGGCCGGGGTTTGTTGCGGGCCCTGGATCTCAAGGCTGACATCGCCGGCACGGCGGCGGCGGCGGCCCTGGAAGCGGGTCTGTTGCTGAACGCCCCCCGCCCCGACAGCCTCAGGTTCATGCCGGCCCTGAACGTCAGCCACGGCGAGATTGACCGGATGCTGGATATTCTTGACGGCGTGGTGAGCTGAGCGGTCCTGGCGCGAGTGGGACATGAGAACGCCCGCGAGGAGACCTTTGTCATCGCATCTTACGAACAGGCCCGAGCCTGATGTCGACATGGATTGCCGGGTCAAGCCCGGCAATGACAAATTAGGGAAATAATCGGCTGAAAACGGCTGAAAACGTCATGCCCGGACTTGATCCGGGCATCCAGGGCCACGTGGCAATTTGGCGGCGGATCGGCGGTGATGGACTGAACGGCCCCGCAGCTGGTGGGACAAAACGCCGCGCTTGGGAACGGCGGCCATGGCATCGCGGGCGGCTTGGGATATGATGGGTGGCATGAAAATGCCGGCAGTCAGGATCGGGAAGGATAAAAGGCGTGAGTGAAAAGATCATCCGCATAGGCGGGGCCAGCGGCTATTGGGGCGATAGCGCCATGGCCACGCCGCAGTTTCTGGCTATGGAAAGCGGGGCGGAGGGTTCTGGCGTTGACTATTTGGTCTACGACTATCTGGCCGAGATCACCATGTCGATCATGGCCCGCGCCCGGGCCAAGGACGCCAACGCCGGCTATGCCCGGGATTTCGTCACCGTGGTGTTGAAGCAGAATTTGGCCGAAATCGCCCGCCAGGGCGTAAAGGTGATTTCCAACGCAGGCGGCGTCAATCCCCATGCCTGCGGCGCGGCGGCGCGGGCCTTGATCGCCGAACAGGGCCTGGATCTCAAGGTCGCGGTGATCCTCGGCGACGATCTGTTGGCGCAAAAAGAACAGCTCACGGCAACGGAAATGTTTTCGGGCGAAAGCCTACCCGACCGCGATCGTCTGGCCAGCGTGAACGCCTATCTGGGCGCATTTCCCATCGCCCAGGCCCTGGCGGAGGGCGCGGATATCGTCATCACCGGGCGTTCCGTGGACAGCGCCGTGACCCTGGGCGCCTGTATCCATGAATTCGGCTGGGCGGCCGATGAGTGGGATAAGCTTTCGGGCGGCACCCTGGCGGGGCATTTGCTGGAATGCGGGCCCCAGGCCACGGGCGGCAACTTCACCGATTGGCACTTGGTGGTCGATAGCATCGACACCATCGGCTATCCCATCGGCGAGGTCCGGGAGAATGGCGGCTTCGATCTGGTGAAGCCAGCGGGTACGGGCGGCACCGTCAGCGTCGGCACCGTGTCCGAGCAGATGATCTATGAAATCGGCGACCCCCAGGCCTATATCGTGCCCGACGTGGTCTGCGATTTTTCCGCCGTCAACATTACCCAAACAGCCCCCGACCGGGTCAACGTCACGGGCGCCCGGGGCTATCCCGCCACCGACAGCTATAAAGTCTCCGCCACCTACGGCGATGGCTGGCGCGGCGGCACCTTGATGACCTTTTACGGCATCGATGCGGACAAGAAAGCGCAAGGGTTTGCGAATGGCGCCTTCAAACGGGCACGCGCCGCCCTGCGCGCCTCGAACCTGGGCGATTTTACCGAGACCAGCGTCGAGGTTCTGGGTTCCGAAAGCCAGTTCGGCGAACACCGCCGGATCGACGGCGCCCGCGAGGTGGTCTTGAAATTCGCCGCCAAGCATCCCGAACAAGCCGGCATCGCCACGCTGTTGAAGGAAGCCACCGGTCTGGGGCTGGCCACGCCGCCGGGCCTGTCCGGCTTCTCCGGCGGGCGGGCCAGGCCATCGCCGGTGGTCGCCCTGTTCTCGTTCCTGATCCCCAAGGATGAATTGTCGGTACGGATCGATTTTGGCGAGCGGGAATTGGCTTATCAGCCGGCCAGCACCGAGACCTTCGCCCAAGATAACATTACGAGGCCGGAACAACCGCCCTCTCCCGCCGCTGACGGCGAGATGGTGGAGGTGCCGCTGATCGATCTGGCCTGGGGCCGCAGCGGCGACAAGGGCAACAAGGCCAACGTGGGGATCATCGCCCGCAGGGCCGAATATCTGCCCTATATCTGGGCCGCCCTGGGCACGGACGTGGTGGCGGGACGGTTTTCCCACTTCCTGGAGGGCGAGGCGGAGCGTTTCCTGCTGCCCGGTCCCAAGGCCATCAACTTCCTCTTGCACGAAGTGCTGGGCGGCGGCGGCGTGGCCAGCCTGCGCAACGACCCCCAGGGCAAGGGCTATGCGCAGATCCTCCTGGACCACCCGATAGCGATTCCCAAAAGCATGGCGGAGAGCCTGACGTGAGTGTATTTGCCTCTAAACTGATCACCAATTCCGATGCTTTCGCCACCAACCGCCAGGATATGCTGGCCTTGCTGGACGACTACGACGAAATCAAAAGCCGGGCCGAGGCTTTGTCGGAAAAACGCCGCCCCCGGTTTGAGGAGCGCGGTCAGCTAACGCCCAGGGAGCGCCTGCTGCGTCTGCTGGATCCAGGCATGCCGTATCTGGAACTCTACGGCCTGGCCAATTACACCGTCGACACCGATGACCGTTCGAAATCCATTCCCGGCGCCTCGTTGCTGTCGGGTATCGGTTTCATCTCCGGCATCCGCTGCCTGGTCCACGTGGATGACAGCGGCATCAACGCCGGCGCCGCGACCCAGAAATCCGGCGAGAAAATCCGCGCTTCCCTGGACGTGGCCCTGAAACACAAGCTGCCCTTCGTGCATCTGGTGGAAAGCGCCGGCGCCAACCTGATGCAATATGAGGTGGAGAGCTGGGCCCATGGCGGTGGAATATTTTACCGCCTGGCAAAGCTAAGCGCGGCGGGCATCCCCACCTTCACCGTGCTGCACGGTCCCGCCACGGCAGGCGGCGCCTACATGCCGGGGATGAGCGACTATGTCATATCCATCAAGGGCCGGGGCCGGGCTTCCTTGGGCGGGGCGGCGCTGACCCGGGCCGCCACGGGGGAGATTTCCGACGAGGAGGAACTCGCCGGCACGGATATGCACGCGACCATTTCGGGGCTGGTGGAATACACCGCGCTGGACGATGCCCACGGCCTGCTGATCTGCCGCAGCCTGATCCAGAAACTCGATTGGAACAAGGATTGCCCCGCGCCGCGCCCCAAGACATTCGCGGAACCGCGCCATGATCCCGACGAGATCGCCGGCCTGGTCCCCGTCGATTACCGCAAACCCTATGACGTGCGCGAGCTGGTGGCGCGCTTCGTGGACGGCTCCGATTTCGAGGATTTCAAACCCCGCTACGGTGTGTCCACGGTATGTCTGCAGGGCAGCATCTATGGCAACGCCTGCGGCATTATCGGCAACAACGGGCCCATCGATCCCGCCGGCGCGACCAAGGGCGGGCAGTTTTTCCAGCTTTGCGATCAGGCCAATATTCCCATCATCTTCCTCAACAACACCACCGGCTACATGGTCGGCAAGGAGTATGAGCAGGGCGGCATGGTCAAGCACGGCTCGAAAATGATCCAGGCGACCTCGAACGTGCGGGTACCGAAAATTACCCTCTATATCGGCGCCTCCTTCGGGGCCGGCAATTACGGCATGGGGGGCTTCGGCTACGAGCCGGACTTTCTGTTCACCTGGCCCAATGCCCTGACCGGCGTCATGGGCGGCGAACAGGCCGCCCTGACCATGGACCAGGTGGCCCGCGTCTCGGCCGAGAGGCGCGGCCAAGACGTGGACGAGGCCGCCCTGCTAGCCCAGAAGGAAAGCCTGATCAGCCATTTCGACAAACAATCGGATGCCTTCTACACATCCGGCCGGATGCTGGATCAAGGGGTGATCGACCCCCGCGATACCCGCCGGGTCCTGGGCTTCGCGCTGGAGACCTGTTGGGAAGCCCGCAACCGCACCCCCCATCCCAACAGCTTCGGCGTTGCCCGGCTGTAAATTTGGAGCGTACATAATGAGCACCTTACCGAAGACCGAAAATTTGCTGTTGGAGCAGGACAACGGCTGGCTGACCATCTGGTTCAACCGGCCCGACAACCGCAACGCCCTGTCCAAGGAATTGACCACGGAACTAAAAGCCGTCCTGCATGCGGTGCGCGATGACCGTGGCGTCAGGGGCATCACCTTGCGCGGCAAGGGCGGGGTGTTCTGCGCCGGTGGCGATCTGAAGGGTTTCAAGAACAATTACCAGGGCGGCGGGCAAAGCGTCGATGACATCGCCGAATCCTCCCGCCAGGGCGGCCTGATGTTCGATCTGATCAATGAAATGCCCCAGTTCGTGCTGATCCTGGTCGAGGGCGCGGCCATGGCGGGCGGCCTCGGCATGGTCTGCTGCGCCGATGCGGTCGCGGTGACCAAGGACGCCAAGTTCGCCATGACCGAAACCGCCATCGGCATACCCCCGGCCCAGATCGCGCCCTTCGTGGTGCAGCGTTTGGGCTTGCGCACGGCCCGGCGTCTGATGGTCACGGCCCACCGCTTCGATGGCGCGGAAGCCGGCCGTCTGGGCCTGGCCGACTATGTGGTCGATGACGCCGCCGGTCTGGATCAAATTCAGGCGGATATGCAAAGCCAGGTGACCCGCTGCGCGCCGGGCGCCAACGCGGTCACCAAGGCGATTGTCCTGGCAACCCGCCATCTGGACCGGGAAGGTCAATTGGACTTCGCCGCGAAGGGCTTCGCCGAATGCATGTTGAGCGATGAAGGCCGCGAGGGCGTCCTGTCGTTCATCGAAAAACGTAAACCAAACTGGGCCGAGCAGAAATAACATGCGGAAATTTGAGAGTATCCTGGTCGCCAACCGGGGCGAGATCGCGGTGCGGGTGATGCGCACGGCGCAGGCCCTGGGCTATCGCGCCATCGCCGTTTATTCCGAGGCCGATTCCGGGGCCCCGCATGTGATAATGGCGGACGACGCCGTACTGATCGGCCCGGCGCCCGTGGGCGAATCCTATCTGGACATAGGGCGGATCCTGCAAGCGGCCAAGGACACCGGCGCCCAGGCGATCCATCCCGGCTACGGCTTCCTGGCCGAAAACGCAGCCTTCGCCCAGGCCTGCGCGGATGCGGGCCTGGTTTTCATCGGCCCCGGTGTCGAGGCTATTGAACTGATGGGCAACAAGGCCGCCGCCAAGCGCCGCATGATCAACGCGGACGTGCCCTGCGTGCCGGGCTATGAGGGCGAGGACCAGTCCGACGCCGCCATGACAGCGGCGGCGGCGGAGATCGGCTATCCCCTGATGGTCAAGGCCGCCGCCGGTGGCGGTGGCCGCGGCATGCGCCTGGTGGAGCGCGCCGACGGTCTGGCGGACGCCCTGGCGTCGGCGCGGTCGGAGGCTCTGAACGCCTTTGGCTCGGACGAACTCATTCTGGAGAAAGCCATCATCCGGCCCCGCCATGTGGAGGTGCAGGTGTTCGCCGACAGCCAGGGCAACGTCATTCATCTGGGCGAGCGTGACTGTTCCGTGCAGCGCCGCCATCAAAAGGTTGTCGAAGAAGCGCCCTGTCCGGTGATGACCGAGGACCTGCGCGCCCGCAGGGGCGCGGCGGCGGTCGAGGCGGCGCGGAGCATTTCCTATCGCGGCGCGGGCACGGTGGAATTTCTGCTCGACGAGGGTGGAGAATTTTACTTCCTGGAAATGAACACCCGTCTGCAAGTGGAACACCCGGTGACCGAGTTGATTACCGGCCTTGATCTGGTCGCCCTGCAAATCCAGGTGGCGGAAGGTCACGCCCTGGGTCTAAGCCAGGACGACATCACCCTGAACGGCCATGCCATCGAGGTGCGTTTATATGCCGAGGATCCGGGCCAGGACTTCCTGCCCGTCACGGGCCGGATCGATTTGTGGTCTCCGGCCACCGGTCCCGGCGTGCGGACCGATGCGGGCATCGCCACGGGCATGGAGATCTCGCCCTATTACGATCCCATGCTGGCCAAGGTCATGGCCTGGGGCGAAACCCGTGAAATTGCCCGCCACCGCCTGATCAATGCCCTGCGGGAGACCGCGCTGTTCGGCTCCACCACCAACAAAGGCTTCCTGCTCGATGTCTTGCAGCGCCCGCGTTTCGCCAACGGAGAAGCGACCACGGCCTTTATCGCCGAGGAATTCAGCGATGGCGATCTGGGGGCCCCGGCGCCCAGCCTGGCCCAGGCGGCCATGGCGGCGGTGGTCCATTTCACCGTGCAGCGGCAACGGGCCCTGGCGGCGAGCCTGAATGTCAGCCCGGCCCTGCTGGACTGGTCCAGCGCCGGGCATTTGACCACGCGGTATGTCTATGCATTTGACGGCGGTGAATTCGACCTCACCGTGGCGCCCCGTCGCCAGGGCGGTTACGTGGTCCGTCATGACGATGACGAGGTTGCGGTTGACGTTATCGAATGCGGCGGCAACACGGCGCGGCTGACCGTGGATGGGCGGCGGCATTCGGTGCAATATTCCGCGCCCGGCGCCGGGATTTTGGATCTGGCGGTCGAGGGCCGGAACCTGCATTTTCGCAACCGCATCGCCTTTGCCGCCACGGCGGAAGACGAGGCGGGCGGCGGCCGCGTGACCGCGCCCATGCATGGCAATTTGCTGGAGGTCTTCGTCAAGCCGGGCGACGAGGTGAAAACCGGCGCCCGCCTGGCGGTGCTGGAAGCCATGAAGATGCAACATGATATTCTGGCCCAGATCGACGGCATTGTGCGCGAGGTTCCGGCCACCGCCGGCGACCAGGTCGCCGCCGATGATCTGCTGGTCGAGATCGAAGCGATTTAGGGAGTATGGATAGATGGAAAGCCGGATATGCGACATGCTGGGGATCGAATTTCCCTTGGTTGCCTTTACCCATTGCCGCGACGTGGTGGTGGAGGTCAGCAAGGCGGGCGGCTTTGGCGTTTTAGGCGCGGCCGGCCTGTCGCCGGAACAGTTGGAGGTGGAGCTGAGCTGGATCGACGAGCATATCGGCGGCATGCCCTATGGCCTGGATTTGATCATCCCCAACAAGTTCATGGGCAAGGGCGAAACCCCCACGCCGGCGGAAATGCTGGCCATGCTGCCCGATGAACACAAGACATTCGCCAACCAGGTCCTGGCCGCCAACGGTATCGATCCCGGCGAACCGGACCAGGAGTTTCTAGCCCAGCGCATCAAACGTTCAGCCAATTTGACCCTCGATGGCGCCATCGCCCACATGGATGTGGCCTTCGCCCACCCGATCAAGCTGATCGCCAATGCCCTGGGCGTGCCGCCACGGGAGATGCTGGACCGGGGCCGCGAAAACGGTGTTCTGGTGGCCGCCCTAGTCGGCGCCAAATCCCATGCCATCAATCAGGTCCAGGCCGGCGTCGATATTCTGGTCGTGGCGGGGGGCGAGGCGGGCGGCCATTGCGGCGGGGTTTCCACCATGGTGCTGGTGCCCGAAATTCACGAAGCCATCCAGGCCGTGGGCGATATACCCATCCTGGCGGCGGGCGGCATCGTCACCGGGCGGCAGATGGCCGCCTGCATGGCCATGGGCGCCTCGGGCGTGTGGACCGGCTCGGTCTGGCTGACCACGGCGGAGGCGGAGACGGCGCCGGTGGTGAAGGAAAAGATGCTGGCCGCTTCCTCTTCCGACACCGTCCGCTCCCGCAGCCGCACGGGCAAGCATTCCCGGCAGCTCCGCTCGCCCTGGACCGATGCCTGGGAACAGCCCGGCGCGCCGGAACCCCTGGCCATGCCCCTGCAGGGCATGATCTCGGAACCGGCCCTGGACAAGATCCATAAACTGTCCGAGGGCGGCCACAAGGGCGCCCAGGACCTGGCCACCTATTGGGTCGGCCAGGGCGTGGGCCTAATGAATGCCTCTCAATCCGTGCGCAACGTGGTCTATGATTTCAAACAGGATTTCATCAACGCCTACGAACGGCTGTCCAAGGCCATCGGCGCATAAATAATTCGGGAGAGTATCATGCTGCAACAAGCCATCGACTTTCAGAGCGAAAGCGACGCCCTGTACGAACTATTAAAACCACTGAAGGATGCGGATTTCGAGCGCCAGACCCTGTTCAAGGGCTGGACCATCAACACGGTCCTGCAACATCTGCACTATTTCAACCATGCCGCCGATCTGTCGTTGAGCGACGAAGACGGCATTCTGGCCTTGTTGGGCGATTTGCGCACGGCGGCCGAAAGCGGCGTCGATATGGTGGCTCATACCAATGTGCGCCTGGACGGCGCCGGGGGCCAGGCGTTGCTGAAACTGTGGCACGACTATTACAGCGGCATGCTGGATAACTTCCACAATGTGGACCCCAAGATGCGCGTGAAATGGGCCGGGCCGGATATGAGCGTGCTGTCTTCGATCACGGCCCGGCTGATGGAAACCTGGTCCCATGCCCAGGCTGTCTACGACCTGTTGGGCGTGGCGCGCCAAGACGGCGACCATATCAAGAACGTGGTGGTAATCGGCAACAACACCTTCGGCTGGACCTTCGTCAACAGGGGCGAAGAGGTGCCCGAAGACAGACCGTTCCTGAAACTGACCGCGCCGTCCGGTGAGCTCTGGGAGTTCAACGAGCTCTCCGACAGTAACTATGTCGAAGGCGCAGCGACGGAATTCTGCCAGGTGGTGACCCAGTGCCGCAATATCGGTGACACCACGTTAAACGTCGTCGGCGCGACAGCCACCACATGGATGGCCGTGGCCCAATGTTTCGCCGGCCCGCCGCGCACGCCGCCAGCCGCCGGCGTGCGGCATATCCAGACGTAATTGGGGGGCGGAATTATGATTACCAAGAAAATCAGTCATTTCGGCGTCTTGGTGCATGACGCGGATGCGGCAACGGAACTTTGGACCGAATCCTTTGGCTTAACGAAATTCGATGACCGCCACATCGAAGTCGAGGGCATCCGCAGCGTCTTTGTCTCCGTCGGCGGCACCTGGGACGAAATGGTCATCGAGATCATGGAGCCCCTGGACAAGGCCGATATGAACAATGCCCTCGCCAAACGCCTGGCCACGGTGGGCGAAGGTTTCTATCACGTCTGCCTGGAAGTGGACGACGTGGAGGGCAGCGCGGAGGAGCTGGAAGCGCGCGGCATGAAAGTGCTGATGCGGGAGCCCACCTCTCCCGGCGCCTCGGCCCGCTGGCTGGTGCACCCCAAGGACGCCAACGGCGTCATGGTGGAGTCCGTAAAGCGCTAGGGCCGGGCAGTATCATGCCGGATCCACTATTCGATCTTTCCGGCCGGGTGGCGCTGATCACCGGTTCCACCCAGGGCCTGGGCGAAGCCACGGCGCGGGTCCTGGCCCAGCACGGCGCCCATGTGATCATCTCTTCCCGCAAACAGCCGGTCTGCGACCGGATCGCGGCGGGTCTACGTGATGATGGCCTCAAGGCCGAAGGGTTGGCCTGCAACATCGGTCACCAGGACGCCATGGATGGGGCTTATGACCAGATCGCCAAGAACCATGGCCGCCTGGACATCCTGGTCAACAACGCCGTCCTCAGCCCCTGGCGCAGCATCGAGGACACGGACAGGCCCTTGCTGATGAAGGCGCTGGAAACCAATATCGCCGGCTATTGGTATATGGCCATGGGCGCCGTTGGCTTGATGAAGGCACGGACGCCAGCGGGGGGCAGCATTATCAACATTTCGTCCATTGCCGCCCGCCGCCCCTCGGTCAATCTGGCGCTCTACGCCACTTTCAAGGCGGCCCTGGATGGCATGACGAAATCCTTCGCTCTGGAATTTGGTGGCGACGGCATCCGCGTCAACTCAATACTGCCCGGCCTGTTCGAGACCTCCCTGGCGGATGCCTTCACGCCTGAACAAAAAGCGGACGCCGTGGCCAAGACCCCGTTGGGCCGCCTGGGGTATCCAAGAGAGGTCGGACACGCCGTATTGTTCCTGGCTTCCGATGCATCCGCCTATGTCACGGGAACGTCCCTGGTGGTCGACGGCGGGCGGCTTATCTCAAACTAGATCCATTCCCCACACGACACGGCAAACAGCGCCAGATGGCTCCATTGCATTGGACGCTCTGGATGCCCGGATCAAGTCCGGGCATGACGGTTTTAGCAGATTTTAGCCAATTATTTCTCTATTTCGTCATTGCCGGGCTTGACCCGGCAATCCATGCAGACACCGGGTTCATGCTGTTTATGATAAGCCGGAATCACGAGGCGCCCGCCGCCTCGATCTTGTCCTGGGTCTTGCTCTCGAAGTCGGAAGCATCATGGCGTTCGCGAAGCTGCTCTTCGAGGGGGCCGGATGCCTTGTTGACCATGCGGCCGCGCCGTACGGCCGCCCGCTGGCCGATTTCGTCCGTCCATCTGTTCATATGTTCGTATGACCCGGCATCAAGAAACTCGGCCGCGCCATAGACCCGGTTCAAAACCAGGGCGCCATACCAGGGCCAGATGGCCATGTCGGCGATGGTATAGTCCGCGCCGCACATATATTGATTGTCGGCGAGGTGACGGTCCAGCACATCCAACTGGCGTTTGACTTCCATGGCGTAGCGGTCGATGCAGTATTCGATCTTGAACGGCGCATAATTGTAAAAATGACCAAAGCCGCCGCCCAGATACGGTGTGCTGCCCATTTGCCAAAACAGCCATGATAGGCATTCCGCCCGGCCCGAGGGGTCCTTGGGCAAAAAGGCGTCGAATTTTTCCGCCAGATGCAACAGAATGGCGCCCGATTCAAAGACCCGCACCGGCGTGCCGGAACTATGATCCATCAGAGCCGGGATCTTCGAATTCGGATTAGCCTCGATAAAGCCGCTGCCGAATTGATCGCCGTCCCCGATGGTGATCATCCAGGCATCGTATTCCGCGCCATCGATGCCCAGCGCCAGCAACTCCTCCAGCAGAATGGTCACCTTCACGCCATTGGGCGTGCCCAGGGAATAGAGCTGCATGGGGTGCTTGCCAATGGGCAATTCCTTGTCGTGGGTGGAGCCGGCGATGGGACGGTTGATTTTCGCGAACCGCCCGCCGTTCTCCCGCTCCCATTTCCAGATCTTTTCCGGGACATAGGATGATTGCTCGTTCATTCAAAGGAACTCCATTCAGATAGATCGCCAAGCGGCGACGATCTTCTGGCCGTCGTCATAAGGGGATTCCGTCCACGGACTACGTGTTCATGGAATCGAAGAATTCGTTGTTGTCCTTGGTGGATTTCAGCTTGTCCAGCAGGAAGCTCATGGAATCCATGGTGCCCATGGGGTGCAGGATACGGCGCAGCACCCACATCTTGGCCAGCGCGCCCTTGTCCACCAGCAACTCTTCCTTGCGGGTGCCTGACTTGATGATATCGATGGCCGGGAACACGCGCTTGTCGGCCAGTTTGCGGTCCAGCACGATCTCCGAGTTGCCGGTGCCCTTGAACTCCTCGAAAATCACCTCGTCCATGCGGCTGCCGGTATCGATCAGGGCGGTGGAGATAATGGTCAGGGAGCCGCCTTCCTCAATATTCCGCGCCGCGCCGAAAAACCGCTTCGGCCGTTGCAGGGCGTTGGCATCGACGCCACCCGTCAGCACCTTGCCCGATGACGGCACGACGGTGTTGTAGGCCCGCGCCAGGCGGGTGATGGAATCCAGCAAAATAACCACGTCCCGCTTATGCTCAACCAGGCGCTTGGCCTTGTCGATGACCATTTCGGCCACCTGCACGTGGCGCGAGGCGGGTTCGTCAAAGGTGGAGCTGATCACCTCGCCATCGACGGAACGTTTCATGTCGGTGACTTCCTCGGGCCGCTCGTCGATCAGCAACACGATCAGGAAGCATTCGGGATGGTTGGCCATGATGGAATGGGCAATGGATTGCAAGATCACCGTCTTACCGGTGCGCGGCTGGGCCACGATCAGGGCCCGCTGCCCCTTGCCGATGGGCGAAACCAGTTCGATCACCCGGCCGGTCTGGTCCTCCAAGGTCGGGTCGGCCCGTTCCATGATAATCCGTTCATCGGGATACAGCGGCGTCAGGTCATCGAAATGCACCTTGTGGCGGGCCTCCTCCGGGTCGGAGAAATTGATACTATTGACTTTCAGCAAGGCGAAATAGCGCTCGCCTTCCTTGGGCGCGCGGATCTCCCCCTCCACCGTATCTCCGGTGCGCAGGGCAAAGCGGCGGATCTGCGAGGGCGAGACATAGATATCGTCGGGACCCGGCAGATAGTTGGCTTCCGGCGAGCGCAGAAAGCCGAAGCCGTCCTGCAAAATCTCCAGCACGCCAACGCCGGTGATCTCCTCATCGTTTTCCGCGGCCATTTTCAGGACCGCGAACATCTGTTCCTGCCGGCGCAGGGAGGAGGCGTTTTCCAGCCCCTTTTCCTCGGCATAGGCCAGCAGATCGACGGGAGTCATGGCTTTTAATTCTTGTAGTTTCATAATCTTATCATTTGTTTCTTGAAAATGGGGAAATGGGAAAAGAGGTGACTTTCGATGCTGCCAATTACCGGACAAATCGGACATTGCCCAGGGTGGAACCGGGCCGGGATAGTATTGGTCGGAACAGACGCCGTTCTTGTCGTCTTGAGGATGGTCTAGGAAAATCAGGCTCGAAGAGAGGGGAACGCGGAACGCGGCGCCGGACGGCACCTTGGCCTTTGATTGATGCTGTCACCTAACATAGGTACGGTCCGGGCGAAAGCAAGAAATTGCTTCAAATGAACACTTTTTTCAAAACAGTATTTCATCCCTTTTGGCGGGCAAGCATAATTTGAGATGTCCATGTTGCCGCCGACCCTTCGTCATTGCCGGGCATGACAATGGCTTGTCGAGGGCTTATCGGGGGCTTATCGGGAGATTTTACCGGGCCGCGTAACCGCCGTCGATCAGCAGATCGGCGCCAGTCATGAAGCTGGACTCGTCGCTGGCCAGATAGACCGCCGCCCGGGCAATCTCTCCCGGCTGGCCCAATCGGCCCATGGGATGGGCCGGTCCCCATTCCCGCTCGGCCCGGTCCAGATCACCGTATTGCCGGGCCAGGCGGTCGGTCGCGATGCCGCCGGGTGACAGGGTATTGGCGCGAATGCCGTCGCCGGCATGTTCCAGGGCGATGACCTTGGCCAGTTGCAGCAAGGCGCCCTTGGTGGCGCAATAAGGCCCCCGCAAGGGCGTCGCGACCCGGGCCATCTGTGATGCGGTAATGACAATGGAACCGCTCCCCGCCGCCAGCATCTGTGGAATGAGATACTTGGCGGTCAAAAACACACCGGTCAGATTAACGGACAGGGCCTGATTCCAGTCCTCGAGAGCCATATCGGCGATCGCCACCTTCGGCGTCAGGGTCGCCGCATTGCACATCCCCACACTGATCGGCCCAAATTTGTCCGCCACGGCCTCGATCGCGGCGCTGACCGAAGCTTCATCGCTTACATCGCAGACCCCGGCCATGGCCCGGCCCCCCATGGCCTCGATCGCCGCCGCCGCGTCCCCGGCCTTGGCCTCGTTCAGATCCAGCAGACCCACCGCCGCGCCCTCCGCCGCAAAGGCCCGCGCCGTCGCCAGCCCAATGCCTTGCGCCGCCCCCGTTACCACCGCAACCTTGCCCGCCAATAAATCGTTTGCCATGAGCCGATCTCCCTCGCTAGATGTGAGCATGTCCTCTTTAAACATGCTCGGATTCTTAAGATAAAGAGCAATTGAACCAACGCCTTGGATCGCAAGAGCGAATCCAATTCGTTGAAAATTGCTCTAAGCCTAAAAAGGCCGCACAATCACCATGATCACGATGATGATCATGAACACGGTCGGAATTTCATTCACTTTCCGGTAAAAGCCGGCCGCCTTGGTATTGCGGTCGGCCTCGAAGTCCTTGCGCCAACGGGACAGGTAGGCATGCATGCCGCCCATGCCGATAACGGCACAAAACAATTTCAGCCAAATCCAACCCTGCCCGAAATCGATCACGCCGGGGGTAAATATCAAGCCAATACCCAGAATGAAGGCCACCATCATCGCCGGATTAATAATAGCACGCAGCAAACGGCGTTCCATGATTTTCAGGGTTTCCGACAGCTCCGAACCAACCTCGGCGTCCGCGTGGTAAACATACAAACGGGGCAGATACAACATGCCCGCCATCCAAGCCATGACCGCAATGACATGGACGGCCTTGATCCAGTCATACCAATCGCTCAGAAAATCGCTCATGCCCCACCCTCATGGCCGCAGGCGCCAAATTCAGCCGCGCAGCAGCGCCCGCCGGTTTCACCCGTTTTGCCGCCACAGCGCGCCCGGTCATCCGGCCAGGCCAGCGCCTGGCGTACAATGTCGGCCAGGCCGTTGATAAAGCGATCTTTCGTGCCCACGGTCGGAACCCGGTCATAATGCGTCACCCCGGCGTCCCGGGCCAGGTCCCGGTAATCCATATCCAGTTCCACCAGGGTTTCCGAATGCTCCGAGACAAAGGCGATGGGGGCCAGAACCACGGCGCGTCCGTCCGCCCCGGCGCGGGCAATCTCGTCCCCGGTCGCCGGCCCGATCCATTCCAGCGGCCCGACCCGGCTTTGATAGCAAACCTGCCAATCGAAATCCTCCATGCCGTGCGCTTCCAAGCCCGCGATCACCGCTTCGCAGGTCTGTTCCACCTGCCACTGATAAGGGTCGCCGCGGGCAATAATCTTCTTCGGTAGGCCATGCGCGGACAGAAGTAGCGTGGTTGGCCCTACCGCCCTCGCGGCCTGTAACCGCGGCAAAATCAACGCCACCTGGGCCGCGATAAAGCCCTCGTCTTGGGCATAACAACAGACCGTTCTGGCTGCCGCCGTCAGGCCGGCTTCCTTGGCCGCCCGCCGCCAATCAGCGATGGAAGACCCCGTTGTTGTCGTGGAAAACTGCGGATAAAGTGGCAGAAGCACGATCTCATCCGGGGCAAAATCAGCCACCAGTTTCACCGCCTGATCACTCAGGGGATACCAATACCGCATGCAGGGAAAAACCTTGACCTCGCCCAGATCCTCCAGCGCCACTTCCAAGGCGCGGGCCTGCTTTTCGGTTTGCAGGCGGATCGGGGAACTACCGCCGATCTTGCTGTAGATCGCCTTGGCATGGCGCGCCCGGCGGGTGGCAATATACCACGATAGCAGGCGCCGGATCAGCCGGGGCGCGGCAATGATGGCGGGATCATTGAACAAATTACGCAGAAACGGCTTCACCGCATCCAGATTATCCGGACCGCCAAGATTAAACAGTATGACAGCGACACGCGCCATATGGGCCCTCTTGCTTCGATTATTCTAGCGCATGTCGCGTTCAATTGAACGCGACATGCGCTAAAACCTTTAAGATCG
>JAPYPT010000346.1 GCA_029937535.1 Alphaproteobacteria bacterium | reverse complement strand
CTCGAACACATGCACCGGGGAGGTATTGCCGCTGTAGTTGCCTTCTTTGTCGAGGCGGCGGCCGTTGCCGTTGCTGCCTCGGCTGGTGCTAGTGAGGGTGAAGTGTTGATGATCCGGATGCAGCGCGAGGGCGTGGATGTTGGCGATTTTTGTGCTGGAATAAAACGGCTCCTTTTCGCCGGGCCGAATGAAGAAGGTGGTGCCGCGGCCGGTGACGCCGCTGGTGGCGCAGAGGAGGTAGCCTTTTGGATGCCACGCGACGTCGGTGATGAAGGCGTCGTTTTCCACGCCGAACTGGTAGCGTTGGGTTGACTTGCCGGTGGCGTAGTCGAGCCAATCGAGCGTGGGGATGCCCTGCATGGTGCCGCCATCGGTGGGGGCGCAGCCGACGGCCAACAGCGTTTTGCCGTCCTCGAGAAACACGAGCCGCGTAAGGCCGCACACGTCCTGAATGCGGGCGAGTTTGTAAAATTCGTTCAGCGTAAATTCGCGCTCGATTATTTTTGTGGTAAAATTCCAAACGCGCACCACGCCCTTGGCGTCGCCGAACACCACGCGTTGGCCATCGGGCTGAAAGGTCACGGCAAAAATTTCTTCCGCGCCTTTCCATTCGGCGATGCGTTTGCCGGCGTGGCTCCACAGCCGCACCGCGCCATCGCGGCCGACGGTGGCGAGGTGCTTTTTGCTTACGGCGATCTGCCGCAGCCAGCCGTCGTGGGCGGTTTTTTGACTCCAATGCACCTTGAGCTTTTGGCCTTCGTAATCGGTGCAACGCAATTGGCCCCAGCTATCGCCGGTGAAAATGTGTTTGGCCTTGGGATGAAATCCCATCGCGCCCACCCACGCGTGATGGCCGGCGAGGTTTGGCAGCGGTTGCCATTCGATTTTCTTTTCGTCGCCTTCCTTTTCCGGCGCCACCTCGGTGCGATGCCAGCGGTGCATTTGGGCGTCCATACCGCCGGCGATGAGGTGGGTGCCGTCGGGGCTGAAGCGCGTGCAAAGCAGTTGGCGTTCCGATTCCAAAACCTGCAACTGCTTCGGTTCTTTCTTGGGATCAGCCATCACGCGAGGACTCCGGGGATGACGCCCATGTCGTCGTGGGCAATGGGCAGGGGTTGGCCGCCGTTGTCGAATTCCACCGCATCGGGGTTGATGCCCAGCGCGCGGAACCACGTGTGGAACATATGACCGATATCGTATTCGTCGCCTTTGACAAATGTGCCTTGAGCGTTGGTAGCGCCGATGACCGCGCCCGCGTTGATGCCGCAACCGGCCAGCGCGATGGTCCATGCCTCGGGCCAATGATCGCGCCCGGCGTGGCCGTTGATGCGCGGCGTGCGGCCGAACTCGCTCATGGCGATGACCAGCGTATGGTCGAGCTGGCCGGTGGCCTCGAGGTCCTCCAGCACGGCGGCGAAGGCTTGGTCGAAACGATTCACGAGACTCACCGTGCCGTTGAAATGATCGCCGTGCGTGTCCCAGCCGTAGCTGTTGACCTTCACAAACCGACAGCCCGCCTCAAGCAGTTTGCGGCCGATGAGCATGTGTTGGCCGAGCAGATGATTGCCGTAGCGATCCTTTTCTTTTTGCGGATATTTGCTGGTATCAAAAATCTCTCGGCGCTTAAGCAAGATTTCGGCGGTGTCGAACACGTACGTGTTGGCCTCGTTGTTGGCTTTGCGGCGCGGCTGAGCGTAGTTGAAATTGAATGCGCGGCGCAGTTCATTGCGGGCGGTGTCCTGCTCGGGCGAGAGGGTGGCGGGCCGCAAAAAATTCGGCGGCGGCTGGCCATCACCAAACGCCAGCGCGCCATACTTGGGGCCAAGAAATCCGGCGTCGGTGGGCTTGAACCCGCCGCTGCCGGGCTTCACCCACACATACGGCGGCAACCCGCTCGCGGTGGGGCCCATCAGCTGAGCAACGGCGGAGCCGAAGTACGGATAAATCACGCCGCGATTTTTGGGGTCGCCGCGTTGGATGCGCGGCACGCCGGCGGAGTGCGAATTATCCTGCGTGCGCATGGCGCGCACGAGGCAGATTTTATCCATCTTCTTGGCCATGCGCGGCATCAGCTCGCTCACGTGAATGCCCGGCAGCTTGGTGGGAATGCTGCGGAACGGCCCGCCAAACTGCGTGTTCGGCTTTGGATCCCAACTCTCGAGCTGGCTCATTCCGCCATCGAGCCAAATAAAGAGCACCTGCTTTTCCTTTTGCTTGAGCACTTCGCCCACTGCGGGCGAAACCAATCCGCCCAGCGCACCCGCCGCCGCCGCGCCGCCCATGCCGCCCAGCCATTGCCGGCGGGAAAGCGCGTGCTCGTTGGGTTTGCAAAGTGGATTCATCAGTGGTTCACAAAAAATTCCGTGGATGACAACAGCGCCCACACCAAATCGCCCACGGCATTTTGCAGTGTGGGTTGTTTTTGCAAAAACGATTTCACCATCGCGCGCTCGGCGTCGCTGGGATTGCGCGCGAGGAGGGTGAGGAAAGCTTCATTGGCAATCTTCGCGGGCTCCTTTAGTTTGATCAACCGATCCACCAAGTTTCCCTCGCGGCGTTGCACGAGCCACAGCAGCGCCTCGTTGTTGCGGAGAAATAATGCGGCCTTGAGCGTGGGGGTCACGGCCAGTTCCGGCTCGCGCGGCGCGTTGGCGAAGGCGCCTTGAAACAAATCGCCAAAACTTTTCAACGAATGCGCGTCCTCTTCGTCCAGTTTAGTAACGCGATCCCGTTCGCCGGTGGCCAGCAACACGCTGCGCAGCAACGGCTCGGCGGCGATGGGGCGTTCCTTGGCGGACGCAAACAGGTGCTCCGGAGCGCCGCCCTTGGGCAGCACGCTGCTGCGTTGGTAAGTTTGCGTACGCGCCAGTTCGCGGAAGAGCCATTTCAAATCAAACTTGTGCGCCACCAATTCCTTGGCCAACAGGTCGAGCAACTCCGGATGCGATGGCGGATTCTTCGTGTGCGTCAAATCCAGCGGCTCGATGAGCCCGCGACCCATCATCAAAAACCACGCGCGGTTGGCGATGTTACGGGCGAAGTAGGGATTCTCCGGCGTGGCCATCCGCGTGGCGATTTCCCGAAGCGGGCTAAACTTCAATCGGCCGCTCACGCCTTTTTTCTTGTCGGGCTTCACCGCCCATTCCTCGCCTTTTTTGAATTCCGGAATTGTGATCGGCACGCCAAAGGGCACGCGCGGGCCGGTGGTTTTTTTGGTCTCACTAAAAACTGAACCAAATTCCATCTCTTTTTTTAACAGACTTTCCATCGCCCACTTTACCTTGATCGTGTCGTTTGGATTTTGCAGACGCAGATTCGAGTACGCCGCGTACAAGCCCTGAAAGTCGAGCTGCTTGTAATCCTTCACCGTAAGATGGCGGTGACATTGCGCGCACTGAAGATCCACCCCCATAAACATCCGCCCCACATCACGCGTGAGGCCGGGGTGGTCGGTGGGGTTTTGGCCGTACTTCTCCAGCCGTTTGGTGATGAAAAACCACGCGCCCGCCTTGGCCGCATCCGTGCCCTCGGGCGCGAGCATTTCGCGCGCCATCGCGTCCCACGGTTTATTGGCTTTGAACGAAGCGACCAGCCACTTGCGCCATTCCTCCTCTTCGCCGCGGCGTTCCATCAGCAGCACGTGGAACCGATCGGCCATCGTCTCCGCCCAGCGCGCGTCGGCGAAAAGTTGGTCAATTAACTTGGCGCGCTTGTCGGCGGATGGGTTGGCGAGAAATTTCCGCGCGCCTTCGGCCGTGGGAATTTGGCCGGTGAAATCAAGATACACACGCCGCAGGAATTCCGAATCCGAAGCCGGTTCCGCCAATGGCTGCCGACCCGCCTTGGCGGCGATGAGCTTATCGATCCGCTGAGACAAAGACTCCGCCGCCCATCCGGCGAGGACGGGCAGCAGAGCGCAAATGAAGATGATGGGCCGCATCGGTCTTTCGACGCTGACGCCCGCGCCCGGCTTCACCGAGCCTCGTGGCGATTATTTCTTTTCGCCTTCTTTGTCGGGGCCGGTTTCTTCAGGAACTATTTCTTCTTTTGGAGCTGTTCCCTCGGCAGGCCCAGCCTTCCTGGCGGCTTCCAACTTGGCGAGGTATTTCGCAGGATCTTTGTTGAAGTCTTTCAAGCAACCTTCACAGCAAAATTTGACTGTGATTCCCTCGTGCACATGCACAAAAGGCTCGCCCATGCTGTCGAGTTTCGAATCCTCCACCAAACAGGTGGTCATCGGATAATCATCCGTGGCTGCGACATTTTCATTGCCGCCCCCGTCGCCGTGGCCATCGTGATCGTGGCCGTCTCCGTCAGTGTGTTCGTGGTCGTGGGCTTCTCCGCAGCCGAGGAATAAACCGGCGGCAACGAAGGTGATGGGAATGAGTTTGAGTATCGTGTTCATTTGTATGCGGAAATTCTGCCCGATTACTGAAAATGTAGCCAGTCTTTTATAGGACATTTTTTACCCCGGACGCTCTGTGGAATCTTCAAAGCCCAAGGGGATTCCAATTCCACCAAATCGCAAATTGAATTCCTCCGGGGTTCAATCCCATTGCAATTTTGCCCCCAATGTGAATGATGCCCGCCATGAAACGCACGCTATTGGCTCTTGTGGCTGGATTGGGTTTGGCCATTTCCGGGCAGGCGGAGAAAACGCTGGAGGTGTATTGGGTGGATGTGGAAGGCGGTGCGGCAACGCTCATCGTCACGCCGGCCGGGCAATCCATTCTCATCGACAGCGGCAACCCCGGCACCCGCGATGCCGGCCGCATTCACGCCGTGGCCACGAAACAGGCGGGGCTCAAGAAAATTGATTTTCTCATCACCACCCATTTTCATGGCGACCACTTTGGCGGTGCCGCGCCGCTCAGCC
>JAPYPT010000526.1 GCA_029937535.1 Alphaproteobacteria bacterium | reverse complement strand
TCGGCGTGTCGGCCATAGCCAACGGGCACTTCGCCAGCCAACATCGTGGTGAAACTGCCATCGTCACCCAGGACGATCTGTGGCTGGATGTGGGTGCGGAGTCTGCGGACGAGGTGTTGGCGATGGGTATAGCACTGCTGGATCCGGTCTTGCGTAATATTCCACCCTGGCATTATGCCACCGAAATTGCAGGCCCCCGCGCCGGTGCCAGAGTTGGTTGTGCCGCTGTCCTCGCCGCTGCCGAAGCCGGCATCAATGGCGCCGGGGGTAGCACCCGATATGTGCTCAGTGTGCAGCAGGTATTCGGCTGGGTCGGCCTCGGTGCCGCAATATCTTCAGCCCTTGCTCCGAAGCAACTGGTGATTGTAGGCCCGGGTGAGCCAGAATTTCGTAACGAAGAAGTCACCCAACTAAACGCCCGGGCGAATGTAGTTATAAATGACTCGACCCGCGCCAATATGCGTTTCATCGCGCCACGGGTAACGGACCCGGACGCGTTAATGGAACGCATCGAAATGAGCGCCACCAATGAAGTGCTCGCGGCAATCGTAGAGGCGGTCAATCCAGACGCCGAGTTACCACCCTGGTTACCGGCGCCGGTCCGGGCCGAGGTGTTAAATGGCGAATCCGGACGTTGGGGTCAGCACCAGGATACGCGGCGGATGATCGAGGTCGAATCTATACTGGACCGGGTAGCGGAGCGCTCCGCAGTGCCGGGCCACGAAGGACCGATCCGGAATATTGTTTACAACTTGCTGCCGGGTTGGGCCAAGGAAGTCGCCCAGGTCGATGAGATGGGCAATATGTGGGTGGAGTTCGGACCGGATAGCGAAGCCACCGTATTTATCGCGCACATGGATGAAGTGGGTTACGCGGTGGAAAGTATTGCGGCCAATGGCGTGCTTGGCCTGACCCGTTTAGGCGGCGTGGTGAACACGGCTTGGGAAGGCCAACCTGCCTTGCTGCAACTGGACCCCAACACCGATCTGCAATCCTTAGCGGAAGCGCCACAGCTACGGGGCATTTTTCTTGGCCGCAGCGAACCCGATCAGAAACGCCCCGATTCAGTTCAGGCCTGGTTTGGCATGAACGCCGAACAGC
>JAPYPT010000033.1 GCA_029937535.1 Alphaproteobacteria bacterium | reverse complement strand
GTCGGGGCCGAGGGCTTTCTCCTTGATCGCCAGGGAGCGTAAGTAGAGCGGCTCAGCCTCGCCGTAGCGGTCTTGCATCGTGTACAACCCCGCCAGACTGTTGAGCGACTGGCCGACATCGGGATGGTCGGTGCCAAACGCTTTTTCCTTGATCGCCAGGGAGCGTAAGTAGAGCGGCTCAGCCTCACCGTAGCGGTCTTGGATCCGGTACAACCCCGCCAGTTTGTAGAGCGTCGCGGCGACATCGGGATGGTAGGGGCCGAGGGCTTTCTCCGTGATCGCCAGGTCGCGTAGGTAGAGCGGCTCAGCCTCGCCGTAACGTTCTTGGGCCCGGTACAGCCCCGCCAGATTGTTGAGCAGTGTGGCGTAGGTCTGGGAACTAGTTCCGAACTCGACCTCGCCCAATTCCAACGCCCTCTTGGCGAAGGGCTCAGCCTCGGTGTACTTGCCCTGAGACTCCAACGCTTCGTACTGTCTATACGCCGCCATCAACTCTGGCAACTGGGCGACGGCCGGCGGCGCGAAGCCAATAAGCGGCGACAGTAGCAGCAGGGCAAACACAATACGTTTCACGGGGTTCTCTCCGGCCGGGAACGAAAAGATCAGGCGAGCAAGGATCGTCACAAAAGTGTCGCGTTTGCGTCAAGACATAGGATTAAAACTTAACCGCCCCATCAAAGCCTCGGTAAACTGGGCGGTCAATTCATACGAATTATGGTCATCCTGATTTTGTGCCCCGACGTAGTCACCTCAAACGGCAATCGCCTCGATTTGGCACCGTCTTTATTAAGCACCTCCAACTCATAGCTGCCTGCCAGAAGATCATCCCGGTAGAGCCACCGAATTTGCCGGTCCTTAATCGGCAGGGTAAGGGTCAGTGAACCTTCGCGGATTATCCGCACTTGCACGGCAACGTCGCCATAGCTGCCAGTGAAAATAAGCCAAGGCCGAACTGAAAGCCGCAAAGTGGACGAACCGGTACGCACCAGCACGCCGGCTGCGCGGGCATCCTTGTTCAAGGTCACCACCTTCGGGCAACTGCCGACCGTTTCATCAATGATCTTGCCGTCGGAAATGAAGTGCTGTTCGGAAAAGCTGACTATGCCGCCAACAATGATGACATTCTTGCATCTACTATAATCAATGAATTCCAGCCGGCCGTCCGTGTCGAGGTCAACCGTGGCGCCGGCCTCAATCTCCGAAAAGGCCTGAATGCCACTGTCAACAGAGCCGGAAATATCAATCACCAGGGCCACCGGCTCGGCGAAAGCGTTGGCCAAGCCGAAGACCAGCACGGCACAGGCGCCCGCCAGGGCAGCATGGATTCGGAAGACCTGTTGCAAGGTTCGGCTTCCTTTCGACAGTTCAGCCGGGCAATTAGCGAGTAGCTTTCGCCAGGTGACGTTGGCCTAGTAATTAGTAGACTTAATTCGCCGTGACGGCAAATCTGTTACTAGGGTCCCTTTACGGGAAACTTTCGCATACCATAGAGGCGAAACATTGAAATCTCGGGGGCGCTGGTGGATACCGCCGGCGCGGAGATAGGGAACGAATTGAGCATGGATACCAAGGTTGTGGATACGAAATGGATTGGCAAGCGGACGGTTCGCCCCGATGGGGCGGACAAGGTTACGGGGCGGGCGACGTTTGGGGCGGACTTCACCCTGCCGGGGATGTTGTGGGGCAAGGTTTTGCGCAGCCCGCATCCCCATGCGGTCATCAAGTCCATCAATCTTGACAAGGCCTTGGCCCTGCCCGGCGTCAGGTCGGTGATGAGCGGGGCGGATCTGACGGATTTTCCCCTGGACACGCCGGTCATGGTCGGCCCCGCCGATATGCGCTTTGTCTCCCGCAACGTCATGGCCCGGGACAAGGTGTTGTATGCGGGCCATGCGGTGGCCGCCGTGGCCGCCACCTCGTCCAGCATCGCGCAATCGGCATTGGCGTTGATCGAGGTTGACTATGACATTCTGCCCCACGTCATCGATGTGGAAGCGGCCATGCGGCCAGACGCCCCGGTGCTGCATGATTACATGCGCACGGGCGGCGTGACGCCGAAACCGGAGGTGGCCTCCAACATCGCCAACCGTCTGGAATTCAAGATCGGCGACCCGGAAGCGGGCTTCGCCGCCGCCGACGTCATTGTCGAACGCACCTTCCGCACCGAACCGGTGCACCAGGGCTATATCGAACCCCACGCCTGCCTGATCTCCGTCGCCATGGACGGCCAGGCGACGATCTGGAGCTCCAGCCAGGGCCATTTCATGGTCCGCAACGCCACCGCCAAGATGACCGGCATGGCGGTCGGCGACGTGCGCGCCATTCCGGCGGAAATCGGCGGCGGCTTCGGCGGCAAGACCATCGTCTATCTGGAACCCCTGGCCATGGTCCTGGCACGGAAATCTGGCTCGCCGGTGAAAATGGTGATGTCGCGGGAAGAAGTCTTCCGGGCCACGGGGCCGACCTCGGGCTCCGTCAATACGGTCCGGATCGGGGCTACCAAGGACGGCAAAATTACCGCCGGCGAGGCCACCTTCCGCTTTCAGGCGGGCGCCTTCCCCGGCGCGCCGGCGCGGCCCGCGGCCATGTGCGCCTTCGCGCCCTACGATATCGAAAATGTGCTGTCGGTGGGCATCGACGTGGTGATGAACCGGCCCAAGTCCAATGCCTACCGGGCGCCGGGCTCGCCCATCGCGGCCCATGCGGTGGAGTGCGTGGTGGACGAGTTGGCCGATAAACTGGGCCTTGATCCGGTGGAATTCCGCATGCGGAACGCCGCCAAGGAAGGCTCGAAAGCGGCCTATGGGCCCACCTTCCGCAGGATCGGCTTTGTGGAAACCCTGGAGGCGGCGAAATCCCACCCCCATTACAGCGCCCCCCTGGGCGCCAACCAGGGCCGGGGCGTTGCCTGCGGCTTTTGGTTCAATGTGGGCGGCGAGTCCAGCGCGCAACTGAATATCAACGAGGACGGCACGGTCACGGTGGTCACGGGACATCCCGATATCGGCGGCAGCCGGGCCTCCATGGTCAATATCGCGGCCGAGATGCTGGGCATCGACTACAAAAGCGTCCGGGCTCAGATCGGCGATACCTCCACCATCGGTATCTCCGCCACCACGGGCGGCAGCCGCGTCACCTTTGCTGCCGGCATGGCGGTGAGCCAGGTAACGGAAAAGGTTATTGAAACCTTGCGTGACCGGGCCGCGAAGATCTGGGATATCGACGTTGACGCGGTGATCTGGGAAGAAGGCGAGGCCCGGCCCGCCGGCACCAATGCGGGTGAGTTCGAACCGTTGAGCCTGGCCGAACTGGCGGCCAAGGCGAATGCCACGGGCGGGCCCATTAATGGCCAGGTTTCCATCAACGCCCAAGGGGCGGCGCCCGCGTTTGCCACCCACATCTGCGACGTTGAAGTGGATCGGGATACGGGGCGGGTGGAGATCGTGCGTTATACCGCGATCCAGGATGCCGGCCGCGCCATTCACCCCAGTTATGTGGAAGGCCAGATCCAGGGCGGCGTGGCCCAGGGCGTCGGCTGGGCCCTGAACGAGGAATATATCTATGACGACGCGGGGCAGTTGGAAAATCCCGGTTTCCTGGATTACCGCATGCCCGTCGCCTCGGACCTGCCCATGATCGATACCGTCGTCGTCGAGGTGGCGAACGATGCCCACCCCCACGGCGTGCGCGGCGTTGGCGAAGTGCCCATCGTGCCGCCCATGGCGGCGGTGGCCAACGCCATCGAGGATGCGGTCGGCCTGCGCCTGACCGATCTGCCCATGTCGCCGCCAAAGGTATTGGCGGCGCTGGAAAAGAAAGGCTAGCTCAAGAAATCGTCAACAACCAATTGGACAGCGTGATTGGAATTTATTCGGGTTCATGCAACATTAACGCTTGGGTTTCTCGGAAAATGACGTTTTTTGGGTTAGCGGACTGCGGATTTGACCATGCTGGTTACCTACGATCCATTAATGGTGAGCGCCTCGGTTCTCGTGGCCATATTGGCTTCGTTCACCGGCCTGCGTCTGGCCAGCGGATTGCGCTATCTGGACACGCCGGGACGTAAACTCCAGATCGTCAAGGCCGCCGTGGCCCTGGGCGGCGGCATCTGGTCCATGCATTTCGTGGGCATGTTGGCGGTGCAGTTGCCGGTCGCGAAAAGTTACGATGCGCTCTACACCCTGGGCTCGGTGCTGATCGCCATCCTGTTGACGGGGTTGAGCTTTTATCTGATCCATTTCGGGGAGCGTAATTTTCTCCGCATCATTGGCGCCGGCGTGCTGACGGGCCTGGGCATCGTGGCGATGCACTATGTGGGCATGGCGGCGATCAAGGGCAACTGCATTGTGACTTATTCCGCAACCGGCATATTTTTGTCCACGGCGATTTCCATTCTGTCATCCATCGGCGCCTTTACCCTGGCCTATTTCAAAAGGTCCCTGCTGCAACTGGCCATGGGCAGCGTCGTTTTGGGAATAACCATTTCCAGCATGCATTATTCGGCCATGCTGTTTACCCGGTTCATGCCGGTCGAGGATCTGGTCGAAATTGCGACGCCATTGATCTCGGACGGATATCTGGCGCTTTTCGTGGCCGTCGCCGCCTTCCTCCTATGCGGTTTATTCCTGTATACCGCATTCCCCCTGGAAGACATCTGGGTCCAGGAAGCTGCGCCGTCCAGCCCCCGCCAACCCCAAAATGGCGATGCGGCGGGCAACATCATGGCGGGTACGGACGGCCCGGACCAGCGCGCCGAACGCCTACCTTATGAATTGAACAAGACGACCTATTTCATGGACGTGGATGATATATTTTCGGTCCAGGCGCAGGGCCATTACACAGTGTTGTTTGACGGCCAGGACAGCCATTTCTGTCCCTGGCCCATTTCACGTGTCGAAACCGCGCTGCAAGGGAAAAAATTTTTGCGCACCCACCGCAGCCATATCGTCAACCTGAAACACGCCAGCGCCTTCCAAAAAAAGAAGGATAAAGGCTTCCTTGTGCTGCCGGGTTTGCCCGAAACCTTTATCCCGGTCAGCCGCTCGCACGTCGCCCAAGTACGCAAGGCCCTCGGCGTCTAAATTCGGAGATTGCGGCACTTCCATGGCCTGACCGGCGGTAAACCGCCTTTTTTTGCCTTCGCAGTTCGTGCGTCCATGGCGCAACTCGTGCGCCAACGACGTCATTGGCTCATCCCGGCTGTCACCCCGCCGGAAGACCCGGCTATCCTTTTGGGCTCCCAGCCATGGGCAAGCCGTGCCGGGCTTCGGGAACCCATAATTCGTGTTTTCCGCAACAGAGAAAGGGGAGGTCTCTGCGATGATTTCCGGCTCATTTGAATATCACCGGCCAAGCACCTTGGATGAAGCGGTCGGCCTGTTGAACCAACATGGCGACGACGCGCGCGTGGTCGCCGGTGGTCACAGCCTGATACCAATGATGAAATTGCGCCTCGCCAACCTGGATCATCTGGTCGATCTGCAATCCATCGACAGCCTGCGCGGCGTCACCGAAGACGGCGGCAACCTGGTGATCGGCGCCATGACCACGCAAAACGAATTGATCGGCAATGCCGTCCTTGCCGCGAAATGCCCAATCTTGGCGGAAACCTCTCTGCAAATCGCCGATCCGCAGGTCCGCTATTGCGGCACCATCGGCGGCAATGTGGCCAACGGCGACCCCGGCAACGACATGCCGGCGGTGATGCAGGCGCTAGATGCGGTTTACCTGGCGCAAGGGCCCAACGGCGCCCGGGAGATAGCCGCCCGTGATTTTTACGAGGGCATCTTTTTTACCGCCCTCGAGGATAACGAGATCATCACGGCGGTCCGTATTCCCACGCCCCAAGGCGGCCATGGCCACGCCTATGAGAAGCAAAAGCGCAAGACCGGCGACTATGCCACCGCCGCCGCCGCCGTGGTGTTGTCCCTATCGGGGGGCAATTGCACGGCCGCCTCGATCGCGCTGACCAATGTCGGTGACACGCCATTGTACGCCACGGACGCCTCGGCCGCCCTGATCGGCACCGCCGTCGACCAGGGGGCGGTGGACAACGCCGTGGCGCTGGCCGAGGGCATCACCAACCCCGCCGCCGACACCCGCGGGCCAGTTGAATTCCGCACGAAAATCGCCGGCGTCATGGTGCGCCGCGCCATCGCCCGCGCACTGAGCCGCGCGCGTTAGGCGAGAGGGAGGAAATAAAATGAGCAAACTAGCTATTAAAATGACCGTCAACGGCACGGAAATCGAGGCCGAGGCGGAACCACGCATGCTGTTGATCCATTTCCTGCGCGAGGATTTGAACCTGACGGGGCCGCACATCGGCTGCGATACCAGCCATTGCGGCGCCTGCACGGTGGATCTGAATGGCAAATCGGTTAAATCCTGCACCATCTTCGTGGGCCAGGCCGACGGCGCCGATATCACCACCATCGAAGGCATGGCCAATGCCGACGGCAGTTTACATGTCCTGCAGGATATGTTCCGGGAGCATCACGGCCTGCAGTGCGGGTTTTGCACGCCGGGCATGATCACCAGAGCCCATCGATTGTTGCAGGAAAACCCCGACCCCAGCGATGACGAAATTCGCCACGGTATCTCGGGCAATCTATGCCGCTGCACGGGATATCAAAACATCGTCAAGGCGATCCGCGCCGCCGCGGATCAAATCAATGCCGCCAAGGAGGCCGCCGAATGAGCGATACAGCACCCAGCGTGGAAGAACGCACAGCCAAACTCGAAGGCCTCGGCACCTCGCGCAAGCGGGTAGAGGACGTCCGCTTCACCCAAGGCAGAGGCAACTATGTCGACGACATAAAGCTGCCCGGCATGCTGTTTGGCGAATTCGTCCGCTCGCCCTACGCCCACGCCCGCGTCAAATCCATCGACACCGCCGCCGCCCTGGCCCTGCCCGGCGTCAAGGCGGTGCTGACGGCGGCGGATCTGAAGCCGCTGAACCTGCACTGGATGCCGACCTTGGCCGGCGATGTACAGGCCGTGCTGGCCGACGAGAAAGTGCTGTTTCAGGGTCAAGAAGTCGCCTACGTCATTGCGGAGGACCGCTATATCGCCTCGGACGCGGCGCAACTGGTCGAGGTGGATTACGAAGAATTGACGGTTCTGGTCGACCCCCTGAAGGCCATGGACGAAGATGCCGTGGTTCTGCGCGAGGATATCGTGGATCAGGAGGAGGTCGGCGGCCATGGCCCGCGACGGCACCCAAATCATGTCTTCACCTGGGAAGTGGGCGAAAAAGACGACACCGCCGCCGCCTTCAATTCAGCGGACGTTTCGGTAAAGGAATTCATCACCTATCAGCGCGTCCACCCCTGCCCGCTGGAGACCTGCGGCTGCGTCGCCTCCATGGACCCGATTGAAGGCAAGCTGACCGTCTGGGGTACCTTCCAGGCGCCGCACGCGGTGCGCACGGTGGCCTCCCTGATCTCCACCATTCCCGAGCACAAGATCCGTATTATCTCACCGGATATCGGCGGCGGTTTCGGCAACAAGGTCGGTGTCTATCCAGGCTATATCTGCTCCATCGTCGGTTCCATCGTATTGGGCGTGCCCGTGAAATGGATCGAAAGCCGGATGGAAAACCTCTCGGCAACGGCCTTCGCCCGGGATTATCACATGACCGGCGAGTTGGCCGCCACGGCGGATGGCCGTATTACCGGGCTGCGCTGCCATGTGGTCGCCAACCAGGGGGCGTTCGATGCCTGCGCCGATCCGACCCAGTATCCGGCCGGCTTTTTTAACATCGTCACCGGCTCCTACGATATCCCGGTGGCGCATCTGTCGGTTGACGGCGTCTACACCAACAAGGCGCCGGGCGGCGTCGCCTACCGCTGTTCCTTCCGGGTGACGGAAGCCTCATACCTGATCGAGCGGATGATCGATATTCTGGCCCGCAAGCTGGATATGGATCCCGCCGAAATCAGGTTGAAGAACTTCATCAAGAAGGAACAATTCCCCTACCAATCCGCCCTGGGCTGGGAATATGACAGTGGCGATTACGACACCGCCATGAACAAGGCCCTGACCGCGGTGGACTATACCGCGCTGAGGGCCGAACAGACCGCCAACCGGGAGGCCTTCGCCAAGGGGGAAACCCGCAGCCTGATGGGCATCGGCGTGGCCTTCTTTACCGAAATCGTCGGCGCCGGCCCCATCAAGAACTGCGATATCCTAGGCCTCGGGATGTTCGATTCCTGTGAAATCCGCATTCACCCCACGGGTAGCGCCATCGCCCGCCTTGGCACCATCAGCCAGGGCCAGGGCCATGCCACCACGTTCGCGCAAATCCTGGCCACGGAAATCGGTCTGCCGGCGTCCAGCATCACCATCGAGGAAGGTGACACCGATACCGCGCCCTACGGCCTGGGCACATACGGCTCCCGCTCAACGCCGGTGGCGGGCGCGGCGACGGCCATGGCGGGGCGGAAAATCCGCGCCAAGGCGCAGATGATCGCGGCCTACCTGCTGGAGGTGCATGACGACGATCTGGAATGGGACATCGACCGTTTCGTGGTCAAGGGCGCGCCGGAGCGTTCGAAAACCATGGCCGAGATCGCCTTCGCCGCCTACAACAGCGTGCCGCCGGGCATGGAACCGGGGTTGGAGGCGGTCAGCTACTACGATCCGCCGAACATGACCTATCCCTACGGCGCCTATATCTGCATCGTCGATATTGATGTGGATACCGGGGTCACCGAGGTCCGGCGCTTCTATGCCCTGGACGATTGCGGCACGCGGATCAATCCCATGATCATCGAGGGCCAGGTCCACGGCGGTCTTACGGAGGCCTTGGGCATCGCCCTGGGCCAGGAGATCGACTACGACGAGATGGGCAACATCAAGGGCGGCAGCCTGTTGGACTACTTCCTGCCCACGGCGGTGGAGACCCCGGTTTGGGAGACGGATGCCACGGAAGTGCCCTCGCCGCATCATCCCATTGGCGCCAAGGGGGTGGGTGAATCGCCCAATGTCGGCGGCGTTTCGGCGATTTCCAACGCCGTCCACGATGCCTTCGCCCACGCCGGCCTGACCCACACCCAGATGCCACACGACCATTGGCGGGTCTGGAAAACGGCGGAACGCCTGGGACTATTAAGCTAGGATCTGATAAACAGGGTGGAGACGGCGTGTTTCCACCCCGTTTACTGAGTGTGGCCGCGTGAAACATAAGGATCTGCAGCAAAGGCTCGCCGACACCGGTTATATCGCCGATGAGGGGCTTGCCATGGCCTTGTCCCTGGCCATGACCCTCGAACGCTCCCTATTGCTGGAGGGCGAGGCGGGTGTCGGCAAGACCGAGATCGCCAAGGTCCTGGCCCAGGTCATGGATACCGATCTGATCCGTCTGCAATGTTACGAAGGCTTGGATGCCAACGCCGCCCTGTATGAATGGAACTACCAACGCCAGCTTTTGGCGATCAAGGTCCGCGAGGGGGCGGATATGTCGGCGGACGATGTGGAAACCCACATATTTTCCGAACCATTCCTGCTGCGGCGGCCCTTGCTGGAGGCGATCTCGCGGGACAAACCACCCGTCCTGCTGATTGATGAAATCGACCGGGCGGACGAGGAATTCGAGGCCTATCTGCTGGAAATTCTCTCGGACTTTCAAGTCACCGTGCCGGAACTGGGCACCATCGCTGCCCGCACAATTCCCTATGTCATCCTGACATCGAACGGCACGAGGGAGCTGTCCGATGCCCTGCGCCGGCGCTGTCTGTACAGTTATGTGGACTATCCGGATGCGGCAAAGGAACTTCGCATCGTCAAGGCTCATATGCCGGATATCGACGCCGCGCTGGCCCAGCAGATCGTCGGCTTCGTACAAAGCCTGCGGCGGGAGACTTTGGAAAAGACTCCGGGCATTGCCGAATCCTTGGACTGGGCAGCAGCCTTGACGGGATTGGCGGTGAAGGCGCTGGCGGACGACCCCGAGACTATTTGCGCCAGCCTGGTTTGTCTGTTGAAGACCGAGGCCGACATCAAATCGATTACGGGGGAGGTCACGGCGCGCCTGATCGGCAAGGTGGCCTGAGCATGGCGATGCCGGCGCCACCTTCGGAACAGATCAGCGGTTTTATCGCTCATCTGCGGCTCAACGGATTTCCCATTGGGCCGGCCGAGACCATGGATGCGCTGAAGCTGTTGGATCGGATGGATTGGCCCCAGGCCGGCAATGCCCGCCTCGGCCTGAAGACCATGCTCAGCGCCGACAAGGCCAGTTGGGATATATTCGATACCTTGTTCGATGCCTATTGGTTTGGCCACGGCGTCAAGACTGTCGCTTTCGGAAACCCCGGTCCGGGCCATGACCGGCGCAGGGAGGCGAAGCCGCCTTCTCTATGGCACAATGTCCTGCCGCCGCCCGAGGCGCCAGGGGGACCGCAAACACGGGATATCGGACCCGATGACGACGATGACGACGATGACGACGATCGTGGCGCGCGCGGGCGGGCCACGCAAAAAATCCAGGCCAGCACGCGGGATGCCCTGAGCCGGACCGATATTTCGCGGATCGTTTCACCCGACGACATTCGGGCCGTGGAACAAACGGCGGAAAGATTGGCCCGGGCCATGCGCGATCGGTTAAGCCGGCGCTGGAACCCGTCCCCGAGGGGCCGCGTCATCGATATGCGCCGGACCATTCGGGCCAATCTGTCCAAGGGTGGTGATCCGTTTGATCTGGTGCATCGCAAACGCCCGGACCGGCCGGTCAATCTGATTGTCATGTTGGATGTATCGGGCTCGATGCAATCATACAGCCGGCTTTTCATGGCCTTTCTGCGCGGCCTCATGGGACCCTGGATGAAGGTGGACGCCTACCTCTTTCACACTCGTCTGGTGCGGATTACCGAGGCGCTGGCGGACCGGGACCATGGCCGCGCCATGGAGCGCCTGACGCTGCTGGCCGAAGGTTTCGGCGGCGGCACCAGAATTGGCCATTGCCTGGGGGTCTTTAATGAACACTACGCCAAGGCGGCGATCAACAGCCGTTCCGTGGTCATTATCATGAGCGATGGTTACGACACCGGGGAGCCGGCGGCCATCGCCACACAATTGGCCAGGCTGAAAAAACGCGCCCGGCGGCTGGTCTGGCTCAACCCCCTGGCCGGCTGGGACAGCTACGAACCCATCGCCCGGGGCATGGCGGAGGCCTTGCCGCATATCGATCTGTTTCGGCCCGCCAACACCCTGCAAGCCCTGGCGATGCTGGAACCGGACCTGGCGCGGCTTTAAAATGGGAGAGATAAAGCAATGAAATACGACGCCCAAAAGGTCATGGACCAGATCAACCGTTTGCGGGATCAGGGCAGCGAATTTTGCGTTGCCACCGTGGTCCGCACCGAACATGCCACCTCCGCCAAGGCCGGCGCCAAGGCGGTCATCACCAAAGACGGTGAGATCCGGGGCTTTCTGGGCGGCAATTGCGTACAGGGCGCGGTCAGGGAGGCGGCGGAGGCCGTGCTGGCGGAGGGCGCGCCACGTTTGATCCGCGTCAAACCGAAAGATCAGGTGATCGAACAGGTGGATATCGACGGCGTCGAATTGCACAAGAGCAGCTGTCCCAGCGGCGGCACCATCGAATTGTTCGTGGAGCCGATGCTGCTGGCCCCGCATTTGCTGATCTGCGGCGCCTCTCCCGTCGCCGTGGCCCTGGCCGGGCTGGGCGCGGCCATGGGCTACCGGGTCACGGCGGCCGCGTTGCAGGACGATCTGGAGCGTTTTACCCACGTGGATAATACGCACCCCGGCTTCGATCTCGCCACCCTGCCAATCAATGACAGCGCCTATATCGTCGTGGCGACCCAGGGCAAGCGCGACCGCGAAGCCCTGGCCGCGGCGCTGGGCAGCCCGGCCCGCTACGTCGCCTTCGTGGGCAGCCGGCGCAAGTCGGAGACATTGCTGACGCAATTGCGGGAGTTGAATTTTACGGCGGAACAATTGGCCAAGCTGTCGGCCCCCGCCGGCCTTGATATCAAAGCCATCGGGCCCGAGGAGATCGCTCTCTCGATCCTGGCCGAGATCGTCGGCATACGCCGCCAATCGGCCCGTGAACCCGCCGCCGACGGGCACAAATTGATCAGCGCGGCGGCGAAAAATATGCCCTGACGACACGGGGTGGCATCTGGCCAACGGCTGCCACGGGCGTTGAATAGTCCCGGCAACAACTCTAATGTCGGTTCGGCAAACCCGGAATAATCCTGAAGCACTTCAGTTAGGTAAATTTCAACATGGCAAGATTTACAACCCGGCCCGAAATCGTCGGCACTTTTGGCGTGGTGACCTCGACCCATTGGCTGGCCAGCGCCGTCGGCATGTCCATTCTGGAGCGGGGCGGCAACGCCTTTGATGCCGCCGTGGCGACGGGCTTTACCCTTCAGGTGGTTGAACCGCACCTGAATGGACCGGGCGGGGAAGTGCCGATCATCCTCGCCACCCCGGATAACGAGGTGCGGGTTATTTGCGGCCAAGGCGTGGCACCCGCTGGCGCCACCGTCGCCGCCTACAAGGATCTTGGCCTCGACTTGGTGCCCGGCGCGGGTTTGTTGGCGACCGTCGTGCCGGGCGCCTTCGATGCCTGGATGTTGTTGCTGCGCGATTACGGCACCATGCGCCTGGCCGAGGTGCTGGAATTGGCCATTGGCTACGCCTCAAGAGGCTATCCGCTGGTCCCGCGCATTCCCCTGGCCATCGAAAGCATCCGCCCGATGTTCGAAGCCGAATGGACCACGTCGGCGCAGGTGTATCTGCCGGGCGGCAAGGTACCGGCGCCAGGATCCATGTTCCGCAATCCCGTCATGGCGGCGACCTACCAGCGCATTGTCAGGGAGGCTGAGGCGGCCAGTTCGGACCGGGAGGCCCAGATCGAGGCGGCGCGAAAAATCTGGTCGCAAGGATTTGTCGCCGACGCCGTCGATCAATTTTGCCGTCACACCGAGACAATGGATTCCAGCGGTTCGCGCCATCGCGGCGTGCTGAGAGGCGAGGACATGGCGAACTGGTCGGCGACCATCGAAGCCCCCCTCACCTACGACTATCACGGCTATACAGTTTGCAAGACCGGTCCCTGGGGTCAGGGACCGGCCGCCTTGCAGCAACTCGCCCTGCTTAAGAATTTCGATCTCTCGGGGCAGGATGAAACCGATCCCCGCTTCATCCACACCGTCATCGAATGCATCAAACTGGCCTTCGCCGACCGCGAGGCTTTTTACGGCGACCCCAATTTCGTCGATGTGCCCATGGCCGAACTGTTGAGCGATGATTACAATGTAAAGCGCGCCGCCCTGGTCGGTGATCAGGCGTCCACGGAAATCCGCCCCGGAACCATAGATGGCTTTGGCGGCGATCTTCATTTTCGCGCCAAGGGTTCCACCGATACCGCCGCGGCCCAAGGCATGGGCGAGCCGACGGTGGCTAAATACGACGAAGCACCCGATGAAACGTCCGATGCCAGGGGCGTGGTCAGCGGCGACACCGTGCATTTCGATATCATCGACCGCTGGGGCAACATGATTACCGCCACGCCCAGCGGCGGCTGGCTGCAAAGTTCGCCCATAATTCCGGAGCTTGGTTTTTGCCTGAACAGCCGGGCCCAGATGTTCTGGCTGGACGAAACATCGCCCGCGCGGCTGGAGCCGGGCAAACGCCCGCGCACCACATTGTCACCGACGCTGTCTCTACGGAATGGTGAAGCCTACATGTGCCATGGCACGCCGGGCGGCGATCAGCAGGACCAATGGTCAACAATCGTCTTCCTGCTGCACGTCCATTTCGGCCTCAACCTGCAAGAGGCCATTGACGCGCCGATGTTTCAGACGACCCATTTCCCAAGTTCGTTTTATCCCCGTGAAGCAGACCCTGGCCAGCTTTCCCTCGAAGGCCGCCTGCCGGAGCAAACCATCAAGGAACTGGCGCGCCGGGGCCACCGCGTCACGGTCGAGGAGGATTGGAGTCTGGGCCGCGTCACGGCGGCGGCCAAGGACGGCGAACGGCTTCGCGCCGGCGCCAACCCGCGCTTCATGCAGGCCTATGCCATTGGCCGGTAACATCTACGTCAGGCGTCCGGTTTTGTTTCACCTTATGTTGACTCGGCCCCGGCATACGATCATTATTTGTTAACAATAATAAAGATCGTGATCCATTCCGCAAAATATTCGACATACCGTTTGATAGCCACTTCGGGGCGGGAAATGGATTCGGACGATCAGCGTAGCCAGATCGGATTAAAGCCGGCGGCGACACCACGCAATGCAGTAATTTGTCTGTTTCTGGGCAAGCGGGGAGTTGGAATGCGACAAGGATCAACGGACCTATAATGGCTTTGCTGGAAGTCAAAGGTCTCGGGCTGGAATTCAGCTCTCCCGGCGGCACGGTGCAAGCCGTCAATAAGATATCCTATGATGTCGAGCCTGGTGAAATTGTTGCCGTCGTCGGGGAGTCGGGAAGCGGCAAGACGGCGGCCGCTCTCTCCATCTTGGGATTGGTTCCCCAACCCCCCGGCAAAATTGTCGCTGGCGAAATCAGCTTCGACGGACAGAATTTGCTCGACCTTTCCGAAGACGAGATGCGCCGCATTCGCGGGCGCCGCATCGCGATGGTGTTCCAGGAGCCGATGACGTCGCTTAATCCACTGCTGACCATCGGACGCCAATTGACCGAGGCGATGCGGCTTCATCTGGGTCTCGGCAAGGCCGCCGCGAATGACCGCGCGGTGGAGCTGATGAACATGGTCGGCATATCCGATCCCCAGCGCCGGCTCGGTCAGTACCCGCATCATTTCAGTGGCGGCATGCGCCAAAGGGTGATGATCGCCATGGTGCTCAGTTGCGAGCCCGAACTGATCATCGCCGACGAGCCGACCACCGCCCTCGATGTTACCATTCAGGCGCAGATTTTGTCGCTGATGCAGGATCTGACCGAAAAACTGGGCGTGGCCATGGTCATCATCACGCATAATCTCGGCGTCGTGGCCCGATACGCCGATCGTGTGAATGTGATGTATGCGGGCCGCATCGTCGAACATGGTACGGCGGTGGAGCTTTATCGCAATCCGGCACACCCTTATACCATCGGACTTTTGAATTCGGTGCCGCGGCTGGATCGGCCGCGCGGTTCTCCGCTCGAACCCATTCCAGGCAACCCTCCGGATCTTACAGCGCTCGGCCGCGGCTGCGCTTTTATGCCCCGTTGCCGCTTCGCCACGCCCGCATGCGGCGAGGCAACGCCCGATTTGCAGGATGTCGGCGGCAGCCATGTTGCGGCATGTTGGGAGTTGGAGAAAATTAGAAGCGGGAAAGCGGCATGACAATGCCCTCGCCCCTCCCATCCGTGAGCCAATCGCCAATAGGGGCGTTGGCGGCATCGAAGCCACTGGTGGAAGTTGACAACCTCAAAGTGCATTTCCCGGTCCGCAAGGGCGTCTTGTTCCAGCGTACCGTTGCCCATGTGAAGGCGGTGGATGGTGTAAGTTTTTCGATCCGGCGCGGCGAGACACTCGGTCTGGTCGGAGAATCGGGTTGCGGCAAGACCACGATTGGCCGCACAATTTTGAAACTGACGGAGCCGAGCGGCGGCGCCATACATTTCGACGGCGCCGATATCTGGGATCTCGGCGCAGTGGACACGGCCGCCTTCCGCCGCCGGGTGCAGGCGGTCTTCCAGGATCCATACAGCTCCCTCAATCCGCGCATGATGGTGGGCGATATCGTGGGCGAGCCGTTGCTGGTGCATGGCGTCAATCCGATCGCCGCCGACCGCGCGGCGGCGGTGCGGGAACTGCTCGAAGTGGTTGGCCTGTCGGGGGCCATGGCCGGCCGCTATCCCCACGAAATGAGTGGCGGCCAGCGCCAACGTGTCGGCATCGCCCGGGCCTTGGCGTTGAAGCCCGAGTTCATCGTATGCGACGAGGCGGTTTCCGCCCTGGACGTGTCGATACAAGCGCAGATCATCAAACTTCTGGAGGACCTGCGGGATGAGTACGGGCTCACTTATCTCTTCATAGGTCACGATCTCAGCGTGGTTCGCCATCTTTGTCACCGGGTGGCCGTGATGTACCTCGGCAAACTGGTGGAGATTTCCGATAGCGATACCCTGTTCGAAAATCCACAACATCCCTACACCAAGGCGCTGCTGTCGGCGGTGCCGATACCGGATCCCGATGTCGAGCGGACGCGTCCGCAGCAGGTCATTACCGGTGAAGTGCCCAGCCCGATTGACCCGCCAAAGGGCTGCGTTTTTCATACCCGCTGCCCAATAGCGGTCGATGGCTGCCGGCAAGAAACGCCGCGTCTGCAACAGATCGAGGATGAGCACTGGGTTGCTTGTTCCGAAATCCACCACGAAGCGCAAGGGACTATTTGAAACAACGAAATGTAAAGACATCCATCCGTCAACGACAATATGCATTTGCATAACCGGGCAGCGTATCCGCCCAAATTTTCTTCAAACAGGGAGGTGAAGATGACCAACAAGAGACATGAAGATCCGACAATGGCGCGGATCAAACGTGAGCTAGATGATGCCTTGGACTACGATGCTCGCGATCCGATGTTCGGCCTTGATCGCGCGGACCTTAGCGGGCCAAAGCTTGAGCGCCGCGCGGTCTTGCGCCTCATGGCGGCGGCGGGCACGCTCAGCGTCGCGCATCTGCTGGCCGGAACAAGCCCGGTGCAGGCCGCCGGCAAGCGGGGCGGTCATCTGAAAGCGGCTTGGGCCGGTTCGAGCGAAATCGTCACCCTTGATCCCGCCCGCATGAACCAGGTTCTGCAATTCCAGATCACCTCGAACGTGCTCAGCGGCCTCACCCACATCGACGCCAATTTGGTGGCGCAACCGGATCTGGCCACGGACTGGACGGTCGCCGACGACGGCAGGGAATGGACTTTCAATCTGCGCGAGGGCATCAAGTTCCACAATGGCGATCCCTTCACCGCCGATGACGTGGTTTTCACCTACAATCGTTCCAGGGATCCCAAGCAGTCGTTCCATTCCCGGGTGCTCTCGAACGTCGTGGAGGTGGCCAAGATCACCGATCACAAAGTGCGGATTAAGCTCAAGGCGCCGCAGGCCTCGTTCCTGGTCAAGACCCTGGAACGTTCCAGCGGCCGGGCCATGACCATCGTCAGCCGCGGCGCGCTGGCCTCGATGGGAGAGGCTCAATACGGCCTGACGCCGGTTGGAACCGGGCCCTTCAAGATCACCGACCACAAACTGGGTCAGGGCGTAAAAATGGTACGTAATGAAAATTATTACGACCCAGACCGGCCGTTGCTCGACAAGGTGACCATTATACCGGTCTCCGATCCGGAACCCCTCGCGGCCGCGATCGAGGCTGGCGACGTCGATCTGATCGGCGGCAACGCGCCGGCGCCGGAGTTGGTCGATCGCTTCGAAGCCAACCCGGATTTGGTCGTCAACACAGTGTCCGGCCCCGGCTTCCAGAGTGTTTGGATGAACCCTCATATCGACCCGTTCAAGGTCCCCGATTTCAACAAGCCGGTTTCCGAGTTGATGAAGGAGAACGGCTTCAAGGTGCGGCTCGCCATCGCCAAGGGCCTGGACCGGGACCGCTACATCAAGAAAGCCTGGTTCGGGCGCGGCTATCCGGCATTCGGCTCGATCAACCCGGCCATGGGTTTCTTCTTCGATAAGAATTTAGGCAATGACAGCCCGCAGCGTTACGAACTGGACATCGCGCGTAAATTGCTCGCCGATGCCGGCTTCCCAGGCGGCAAGGGCTTCCCGACACTCAAGTTGCTGACCACACCGGCAAGGCGGCGGGAAAGCCAGGTTGTCGCAAATGTCCTGAAACGCAATCTGGGCATCAAGGTCGAATTGGACACCAAGGACGGGCCGGTCCTGCTGCAGGACTATCTGAGCATGAATTGGGAGATGATCCGCGTCGGCAGCGGCGGCGATTTCGATCCCGACGATGCCATCGTCGATTGGATGCAGACCAACTCCAAGTTCAACGGCTCCAAGCGCGACAAGTCGAAATTCCCGTTCGGCTATTTCTCCGAAAAGCGGGTCGACGAGTTGATCGACAAACAACGCCTGGAAACCGATCCGGCAAAACGCAAGGCCCTGGTTCAAGAGGCCAACCGGATCACCTCGGAGAAGGTGGCCTGCGCCTTCCTGTATCACCCAATGTCAATCCTGGTATATCGAAAGTCCGTCGACTACCCGGCGGCCGGTCGTATTCCGGGACTGGTCGAGCTTGATCGGATAAGCATGGGCTGATCCACTAGAGCAATTCCGTTCTAATGTGAATCGCGAAGCGATTTTAAATGATTGGAAAAATTGCTCTAATCGTAAGTATCGGAGCATTTCTTACGCTGAAATGCTCTAGGGTCGTCGATCCATGATCGGGGTTCCGCGTCGTGCCGCCATCTGGCGGCGCGGCGCGGGAAGTCCGTCAGCGGAGATAATATGAGTGCATACCTCATTCGGAGATTACTCGGCGCCGTCGTCGTGATGTGGGCGGTGGCGACCCTGGTGTTCTTCATGCTGCGCATGGTGCCCGGCGATCCGTTTCTGGCCATGGTCTTCGACACCGGCGACCCGGCCGCGGCCGACGATATGAGACGGGCCTTCGGCCTCGATAAACCCATGTATGTGCAATATCTGAAATATCTCCAGCAGGTCCTGCAGGGGAATTTCGGAAACTCCATTTACGGCAGCGGCATACCGGTATCCCAGATTATCGCCGAGGCCTTTCCACGCACCATGTCGCTTACCCTGCTTGGGTTCTTCATGGCCTTGATCATTGCCATACCGGCGGGCCTGATCTCGGCGCTAAAAAAGCACACCGCGATCGATCATGGCGTGACCGTGGTCGCCTTCCTCGGCCTCAGCATGCCGGATTTCTGGCTGGCGATATTGCTGATCATCGTCTTCGCCGCCCAACTTCATTGGCTGCCGGCAATCGGCTATGTCGCGCTGGACCAGGGCTTTTGGCCATGGTTCTCGCACCTCATCATGCCGGCGATCGCGATCGGCACACCGTTCGCCGCGATCATTGCGCGCATGATCAGGTCTTCGATGCTCGAAGTTTTGAAGGCCGACTATGTGCAGGTCGCACGCTCCAAGGGGTTGAAGCATTCTTACCTGATCTTCATGCATGCCATGCCCAATGCCCTGATCCCGGTCATTACGGTGATGGGCATTGCCCTCGCCCTGTTGATGGCGGGCGCCGTGGTGGTGGAGAACGTTTTCGCCATCAAGGGGCTTGGCCGGGTCTTGATCCAAGGGATACTGAACCGTGACTATCCCGTCGTACAAGGGGCAATTCTGGTGGTCTCCGTGATCTTCGTCTTGGCTAACATACTGGTGGATATGATGTATACCGTGATCGATCCGAGGATACGTTACCAATGACCGCCCAAGAAGGTGCCACCATCACGCAGGCGGCCCAGGGACTGGAAACGGTCAGCATCACGCGGCCAGGGTTTCTGGCCAGTGTTGCCCGCGACAAGAAGGCTATTGTCGGGATCGTTATTCTGACCATTCTCGTGCTGGCCGCGATCCTCGCGCCTTTGCTGGCGCCATATGATCCGAACAATATGGACTTCGAGATGATCGAAAGTCCGAGCGCGAAGCACCTGCTCGGTACCGACGATCTGGGACGGGACCTGTTGAGCCGGTTGATCTATGGCGCCCAGGTTTCGCTGTTCGTGGGTGTCAGCACGGTCGGCATCTCGTTGGTCATTGGGCTCTTTCTCGGTATAGCGGCCGGCTATTACGGCGGTTTCATCGACACCGTCATCATGCGCTACATCGACCTGCAATGGGCATTTCCAAACTTTATCATCGCCGTGTATCTGGTGGCGGTATTCGGCACCGGACTATCCAATGTGATTATCGCGATCACGCTCGCCTTCATCGACGATTTCGCCCGCATCGCCCGCGGCATGGTTCTGACCATCAAGGAAGAACAATATATTGACGCCGCGCGTACGGTCGGCGTCTCCGATTTCAGGATCATGTGGCGCCATATCCTGCCCAACGCCGCGGCGCCAATTATCGTGCAGGCGACGGTCAGCATATCCTATGCCATTTTGGCCGAGGCTGGGCTGTCCTTCCTCGGCCTTGGCGTCGAGGCCTCGACCCCGACCTGGGGTTTGATCCTGGCGGAGTCCCGCAGCTTCATCTCGCGGGCCTGGTGGCTGGGACTGTTCCCGGGCCTGGCCATCATGCTGACCGTGCTCAGCATCAATTTCTTGGGCGATGCGCTGCGTGACCACCTTGATGTGCGCGAGACGACGGAAATTTGATCAACCCGCTGCCATTTGGCCAGCCGAAACATGGTTTTGATTTAATTTAATATTCGACAATTGTGGTCTGCGACCGACTGTATGGAAATTGAAATTCGTACTTTCAGGTCAACAGGCCGGCGCGTCTCCGCGCGATATACAGAGGGTCGGAATTATCCCTTTGCCCGACAGTCCACGCAGGGTTCAAGGGAGCTTTGTCACCCTTGAGGGTATAGCGCCCCTCGAACACCGTGATCCGGTTGGTTATGCGCCAAAGTCCATCGCGCTTTTCGAAGTCATCGACGTATCTGGCCGGCATCATGACATCGATCGGAAGATCGGACGGATCCACGCCCTCCCCCAACGCGGCCCGAATATGGCTGTGATCCGCGCCCGGTGCGGCGTCATAGCGTTGGTAGGCAACCACATAACTTTCACAAAGCGCGGCATCCGCTCCGGCGAACTCTATGAAAACATTGCCAAGGACATGCATCGACATGGCGATGCATTGATGGCGCGCCTGGAGCCATTCAATCAATCCATCAACGCCGCCCTTATACATACCATGGTCATCGACAGCGCCTGGGTGAAAAACCTCTCTTACCAAGGCCCAGTCACGCCGATCCACGGCGCGGGCCCAGCGGCGCATGGTTTGTTCGATCTGAAAGCGGTCTTCCAGCCGCGCATCCTCGGCTTTTTCAGTTTGGTTCATGACCGGCGCTCCTCTAAATTGATGCCAACTTCCAGTATCGCCCAAATTCCAAGAAAAGAACGACGCAAATATGACAGATAATGCCGAGGCGCTGTTGATCGGACGTTTGTTCGGCGCGCCCAATGACCAACTGAGCAAGCTGTTCAGACTCCGCCAGGTCGATGATTTCGGACCGGCGGTGAGCCTGCCCGACGATACGGCCGCGCGGTTCCGCGCCGTGGCGGTCGGAATGGTTGGATCCGGCCATGTCAGCACGGTCGCCGTGAACAGCGATTTCCTGGATCGCTTTCCAAATTTGGAAATCGTAGCCGTCCTGGGCGTCGGTTGTGACCATATCGATGTCACCGCCGCGTTCGATCGTGGCATCACCATCACCAACACCCCGGACGTAAATACCGAGGAAGTGGCGGATACCGCCATGGGCATGCTGCTTGCCACCGTTCGCCAACTACCCCAGGCTGACCGCTTCCTGCGCGCGGGGCGATGGCCCGGGGGGATGTTTCCGCTGACCGGAACCCTACGCGGCAAACGCCTGGGCATTCTCGGATTGGGCCGGATCGGCAAGGCTGTCGCCAAGCGTGCGGAACCGTTTGGTCTGGAAATAATCTATCACGGCCGGAACCGCCAACCAGACGTGTCCTATGCCTACGCCGCATCACCAATGGCATTGGCGAAGTCCGCCGACATCTTGATGGTCATCGTACCGGGCGGTGATGAGACCCGGAACCTGGTGGATGCCAAAATGCTGCGGGCACTGGGACCGGAAGGGGTTTTGTTGAACGTGTCGCGGGGCACGGTGGTTGACGAAGCCGCTCTCATTTCCGCGCTTGAAAACAAGATCATCGGGGCGGCTGGTTTGGATGCATTCGTGCACGAACCCCATGTGCCCGAAGCGCTGATCGCCATGGAACAGGTGATTTTGCTGCCCCACATCGGCTCCGGCACCCACCATACCCGCGAGATGATGTCGCAAGCCGTATTCGATAACCTCCAGCAATGGAACAAGGGCCTGACGGTAAGCAATCCAGTTTATCCCGGTCAACAAACCTAGCGCATGTCGCGTTTAATTGAACGCGAGGCCATGCGCTAAAACCTTTAAGATAGAGCAACTTATCCGTATTCAATTGAATCCAATTGAATGCGGGTTGCTCTAGCGCGCGTTCGGCGGGCCGAGGGACGAAGCTTCATTTCGCCGGCCTGAAAGCTGGGCCTTTTCCCTGAATTCGCTATCATGCTCACCATGCTGACCGTGCTCGGCATCATCTTTTTGGGCGATGCCCCGCGCGACCTCCTTGATGTCCTCGAAACGAAGGATTTAACATGACTACGCCGGTGATCGACCTTGATGTCGAAACTATTGCCTCGCTGCAGGACCGCATGGCGGCGGGGAATATCACCGCGCGCAGCCTGACCGAACACTGCCTGGCCCGCATCGCGGCCCATGACGGCAAGGTCAATGCCATCCTCGAACTCAACCCGGACGCGTTGACGATCGCCGATGCCCTGGACGACGAGCGGCGGAACACGGGTCCGCGCGGCCCCCTGCATGGCCTGCCCGTGTTGGTAAAAGACAATCTCGACAGCGCCGACAACATGATGACGACGGCGGGGTCGCTGGCCCTGGTCGGCCATCATGCGGCCCGCGATGCCCATGTGGTCGAACGTTTGCGGGCTGCGGGCGCCGTATTGCTGGGTAAAACCAACCTCAGCGAATGGGCCAATTTCCGCTCCTCCCGCTCATCCAGCGGCTGGAGCAGCCGGGGCGGTCAGGTGCGAAACCCCTATGCTCTGGACCGCAGCCCAGGTGGCTCCTCTTCGGGTTCGGGGGTGGCGGTGGCATGCGGTTTTTGCGTCGCCGCGATCGGCACGGAGACCGACGGCTCCATCGTCAGCCCCTCGGCCATGGCGTCAATTGTCGGCATCAAACCCAGTCTTGGCCGGGTCAGCCGGTCGGGCATCATCCCCATCGCCCATAGCCAGGATACCGCCGGCCCCATGGCGCGCAATGTCGCCGACGCCATGGCGGTCCTACGGGCCATATCGGGCCCGGACCCACGGGACGGGATAACACAGCGGGGCGAAGACCGGGGCGCCCACGATATCGCCATCGAGCTGAACCCGGATGCCTTGCAAGGCGCCCGTATTGGCGTGGCGCGAAACTATTGCGGATTTGACGATGCGGTTGACGACATTATCTCCCAGTGCCTGACGGATCTGGAAAATGCCGGCGCGGTGATTGTCGATGACCTTCATCTGACGCCGGCGGAAGAAATACGGCCCAGTGAATTGCGCGTCATGATGACCGAGTTCAAGGCCGGTCTGAACGCTTACCTGGCGGATGTGGAACCCGGCCTGCCGGTTCATTCCCTGGCCGATCTCATTGCCTTCAATGCTGAAAACCAAGCTGAAACCATGCCTTATTTCGGCCAGGACATCGCTGAACGATCAGAACAGCAGGGATCACTTACCGACCCCGGTTATATCGAGGCACTGATTACCAGCAAACGTCTGAGCCAGGATGAAGGCATCGACAAATTGGTCTCCGAACACACTCTCGATGCCTTGATCGCGCCCACCACCTGTGCGCCGTGGCTCATCGATTGGATCAACGGCGACAACCGTAAGGGCGGCAGCGCCTGCCCGGCGGCGGTATCGGGCTATCCCAGCATCACGGTCCCGGCCGGTTATATGTTCGGCCTGCCCATTGGCCTGTCGTTCTTTTCGACGGCCTTTTCGGAAGCCCGCCTTGGCGCCCTGGCCCATGCCTTCCAACAGCAACGGCCCATTCGGCATCCGCCGGAATTTGCCGGTCATTTCAAACTCCCTAAAAACGAAGCTGGGTAAACCAGGCAGTACGGCGCGGATTTACGAGCTGGATTTGCGCTGGGAAATGGCTTCGGCCAGCAGACACAGGATCTCGAACATCAGAGTGGCGCCGACAAGGGCGGTATTGCCGGTCTGGTCAAAGGGTGGCGAGACTTCCACCACATCGCCTCCGATCAGGTTGAGGCCGCGCAAGCCGAGCAGCAAGGCCTGTGCCTCGAGGGTTGTGATGCCGCCGATTTCAGGCGTGCCGGTGCCCGGTGCGTAAACCGGATCCAGGCCATCGACGTCGAAGGATATATAGGTCGGGCCATCGCCCACCACGCGGCGGGCCTCGGCAATTACCCCCTCGACGCCCAGCGCCGTGAACTCCTCCATGAAGATCACGCGCATGCCGCTGCTCAGGGAAAAATCCCAGCCGTCGGAAAAATTCTGGGCCCCGCGAATGCCAATCTGAACCACTCGTTTCGGGTCCAGCAGGTCTTCATTGACCGCATGGCGGAACGGTGCGCCGTGATTGAACTTGTTGCCCTGGAAGGCATCCCAGGTATCCGTATGGGCATCGATATGGATCATTCCGATGGGAGCATCCGGGCTGGCCAAGGCGCGAAAGATGGGAAAGGTGATGGAATGATCGCCGCCCGCGCTTAGCGGCGCCGCGCCGGCGGCAACAATTTTGCGGTAGAAAGCTTCTATTTCACCCACCGCCAGATCCGGCTGCATGATGGCCTCGAACGGCACATCGCCCACGTCGGCGATCGTGCACAATTCGTAAGGGTTGATGCGGCTGACATGATGGATGGCCCGGCACAACGAGGACGAATTGCGGATTTCGCGCGGGCCGTGACGGGCGCCAGGTCGGTTGGTAACGCCGCCGTCATAGGGCACGCCGGCGAGCGCAATATCCAGACCGGCCGGATCCGGCTGATACGGCGTGCGCATGAAGGTGGCAATGCCGGTAAATCGCGGCGCTGTGGTCAAATCAGTCATGGTTCACCCGAGGGTTTGTGCTCCAACACCTTGAAGTAGATCAAGCGATCAGCATCAAAATGATTCCATTTTTATACTGATTGATCTAGAGCGAAGATTTCCCGCAGTTCCTTGTTGGAATATTCGCCAATCCATTTTTCGCCCGAGGCGACGGTCAGGTCCGCCAGTTCGCGTTTGTCGGTCAGCATTTGGTCTATTTTTTCCTCGAACGTCCCGCGCGTTATGAGCCGGTGGACCATGACATTCCTGGTCTGACCAATGCGGTAGGCCCGGTCGGTGGCCTGAGCCTCGACGGCAGGGTTCCACCACAGATCGAAATGCACGACATTTTGCGCCGCCGTCAGATTGAGCCCGGTACCACCCGCCTTCAAGGACAACAGCAGAAATTTGACATAAGGTTTGGATTGGAAATCATCGACGATTTGGTCCCGCTTTTTGCGTGACAGCCCGCCGTGGAGGAATAGCGGCTCGGTGGCCAACTTTTCCGCAATGAGGCCCTGCAGCAACGCGCCCATTTCCGTGTATTGGGTGAAAATCAGCACCTTTTCTTCGTTGTCATGAATGGTCCGCAGCAATTCCAGCAAAAGCGCCGTCTTGCCCGAGGCATCGGGATCCACGGTTTTTTTCTGCTTTAGAAAATGCGAGGGATGATTGCAAATCTGCTTCAGCGCCGTGATCAATTGCAGCACCAGACCCCGGCGTTCCATATCGTCGGTTTCCTCAATCCTCTGGAGGGTCTGCTCCATTGTGGTCTGGTAGAGCGCCGCCTGCTTATTGCCAAGTTGGCAGTATTGGTTAATCTCCAGTTTGTCCGGCAAGTCCTTGATGATGGATTTATCGGATTTCAAGCGCCGCAGGATGAACGGCGCGGTGATCTTGCGAAACAGCGCAATCTTTTGCTGATTACGGTCGGCCTCGATGGGCACGGCGAATTCGTTGGTGAAGGCCTTGATCCCTTTCAAGTAGCCTTTGTTGAGAAAGTCGAGAAGGCTCCAATATTCCGTCAGGCGGTTTTCCACCGGGGTGCCGGTCATGGCGATGCGCAGATCGGATTTCATTTTTTTCACCGCCCTGGTCTGGGCCGTGCCGTGATTTTTTATGGCTTGCGCCTCGTCGAGGATGACGGCGGCCCAAGTCTTTTTCAGAAATTTTGCCTCGTCCCGGCGGATCAGCCCATAGGTCGTGAGGAATACGTCGATGCCTTCGGTCTCCAGTATACGGTCACCGCCGTGATAGGTGTGGACTTCAAGACCGGGGGCAAATTTCTCCACCTCGCGCCGCCAGTTGGTCAAAAGGGTGGTCGGGACAATAACCAACGCGGGGCGTTTGGACAGGCGGCCGTCTTCCGCCAACTTCAATAAAAGCGCGAGGATCTGGATGGTCTTGCCGAGCCCCATGTCGTCCGCGATCAGGCTGCCGAAGCCAAGCTGGGCATTCTTTGCCAGCCATTCAAAGCCCCGGTGCTGATAGTCGCGCAAGCTGCCTTGCAGGGCGGCCGGCACGGGCAGAGGCTTGGCGCTCAACATCTCCTCAATCATGGTCTTGACGCCATCGTCAAGATGTAGTGCCGCGCCCTTAAATTCTTCGCCAAGCACGGCCTTCAAGGCCTCGTTCGGCGTCAGTACCGGGCTCGCCCGCAGATTATTGAGGACCTGATCGATTTCCTTTTCGTGCAGATAGACGAATTGATCATTCAGTTTGACGATGCCCCTGTAGCCACGAACGAGTTTCTCAAAATCTTGAGCCGAGAGGATCTGATCGCCGATGGCGACCTGCCATTGAAAATTGAGCATGTCATCCAGGGACAGATAGCTCCGCGCGGCGGCCGAGGCGGCCTCGCCGACCCTGGCGGTAACTTTCGGGCGCACCAGACGATCCAGTCCCTTGGGCAGCAGAATGGGAATATTGAGCAACTTCAAAGTCGGCAGATAGCGGAATAATACCGCCTCGAAATCGGCGGGGGCAAATTCCGGTCTGATTTCTCCGCCCGAGGCCAGAAAGTCCCCGATCTCGGGAAAATAATCCGCCAACAGGGAGACGTCTTTCAAGATGTCGTATTTTGTCTTGGCAAATCGCTTTTGCCCGAGAACCTTTTTCAGCGGCACCGGCTCACTCAGTTCCGCCCGGCGGTCCCGCACCAGTAATTCCAGAGCAAAGCCATCATCGGTTTCATCAATCTTGACAAGCGGCACAAGATCCTTGCGCACGATGTGAAAGCGGCCCAGCCAGAGCGCGATGCTTTCGGCCACTTCCTGCTCTTCGAATTTTCCGGATTTCGTCAGCACCCGGCCCAGAAAAAACACCCCCGTGATGTCCTCCCCGCGGCAGTCGGCAAGGTTTTCCGAGAAGCGCACAACATAGTGATCCAGAATTCCCGACAACATGGTCTTGACCTGCTCGTCCGGCGCCAGGCGGGGTGCTTGCAAAAGGTCATGAGGCGACAGGGCACGAATGGCCTCGTATATCTCCCTGACTTTGGGGCTGACCAGGGCTGGGATCCAACGAATACGATGACCGCCCTCAACCTCGAGAATTTCCGGCATGATGGCGCCCTGTTCGATCAACCGGACGGCAAAACGAACCAAAAGCGATAGGGCGATAACCTTCTCATCATGGGAATGGATTTCGCTGCGCGGTATTGCGTACAGCATCTCGAACAACAGCGGCAGAGGGTGGTTTTGCGCCGTGTCGTATATTTCCCCGGTAGCGGTCAAGGTCAGGCGGGACAGCTTCAAATCCTCGTTCACCACCGATGAAATATCGACAAATGTAAGTGACGGCGCTCCCTGCCCGCCGCCGTTCTGGACGTTGGGTGGCGCCTGCCACGCGCGAATTTCCGAGATCATGCGCCGGGCAAAGGATCTCAGCGCCTTGTCCAGCACAAGCTTGAAATCCTTTTGCAGGTAGAACAGCGGCCCATGGCCAAGCAGCGACAACAGCTCGTCGCGCACGGGTGGTATTTGCGAAAAATCCAGGCGGTCAAACAGCCTGTCCCTTTCCTCGCGGGAGAGCGCTTCACCCTTGGCCGGCACTGTTTTCACGATCAATTGTTGGGCTGCTGTTATGGCGGGATTGGAATGGGGCTCCACCAACAGGTCTTGTTTTGCGAGCGCCGCAAAAATATCAAAATTGTGCAGCTCGAACAATAAGAACGGGTTCTTATCGACCTCGTTGGCGATCAGATAAATCACCGCCGCAATATGCTTGCAACAAAACGCCCAGTCCGGGCATGAGCAGTTGGCCTTTATATCATCCCAGGATTCGGGAAAAAGTGGCACGCCCTGTTTCTGAAATTCATCGAACAATAGCGGCGGCAAACGGCGGATGAGAAGCTGCGAAAGAAAATATGGGTTCTGCGTGACCGCATCCACGACCGACCTTTTATCTTTCACCGAGAACTTTGGCAGCGAAATCCGAACCTCATGGGGCCGCTTCCGGGAACCTTGCACGGATGCCGACACTTTGGTTCCCGTTACATTGACTTTCCTTACCGAGCCATTGCGCGCGTAACGCTTGCCCCTGGGCAAACGGTTGGAATAATCGGTGCCACTAAGCGTATCCAGCCATTTTTTGCCCCACCAGGTATTGCCGAACTCTATACTGGCCACCGTCCGACCCTATTCGTCCACGAACGGTATGTTTTCGAATTCCAGAAAATCAGCGGCGATTTTTTTCAACGCCCCGTCCCTGAAAGCGAACCAGTCATCCCGGACGCCTTCCTCGGCAATCCGGTCCTTGAAGCTGCGAAACGCCCCGCGTCCACTAATGGCGCGGAGCAGGGCATTTTGTATCCTCTCATCCTCGAGCGAATAACAGAACCGTTCCATTATCGCATATTCATGGATATCGAACTGATCGGGCAGTTGGATGAAATTATCATCATCTTCCACCGCTTTCGCCAATTCAGCCTCTTCCTCCTCGAAGTCAAAGGTGGATGAGAAATCCCCATCCCTCAGTGTAATCAGCTCCCCGGTCTTGCGGTTTATGTAGCCTAACATTTCGGTGCCTGCCATTTCCAACTCGGGGATGATTTCCAGGGCGTGATTATAGGGGCCAATACGCTCAATCCCCCGGATTGCCCTTGGTCCGAAACGGGCGCCGGGCCGGTTGGTCACGCCCAGATCCATGGGCACGCCGATGACGGCGACATCAAGGCCGGCAAAATCCTCCACATGTTTCAAATCCATGAAGGTCGGCAAGCCGCCATAGGGCAAGGAACGGCTGCCGTCATCCTTGAACAATTTGTCGACCACGGCCTTGAATTTGGGATCGAACACCACATCGCCGCCGGCTTGGCCGTATTTTTCCCGCAGCGCTTTTAGTTTTTTCTCGTCCATGGCCGTTCCGCCAAAATATTCAGGGTAGATAGGGAATATGCGGCGTTCCCAATTGCGAAAGCAAGATACGCTGGGCATCCTCGACGAATTCGCACAGCAGGGGCCGGGTTTCGCGCGGATCGATAATATCCTGGCCGGTGGACTCAGCGGTCAGAAACGGCGAGGCCAAGGCTTGCAAACGGGCCTCGATCTCCTGGCGTTTGCCATCCGGGTCGTCCGCCGCCTCTATCTCGGCCCGGTAGGCGGCCGCCGCCCCGCCCGAAATATGCATGCTGCCCCAATTCGCCGAGGGCCAGGCATAGCGCCGGAACATCCCCGTGGGCCGGTGGTGGCACTGCCCCGCGACGCCGTAGACCCGGCCCAGCACGATGGTGGCCCAGGGCATGCGGCTGTTGCACACGGTGGCGATCATGCGGGCGCCGGCCCGCTCAATACCCTGTTTCTCGGATTCCAGTCCGACCATGAAACCCGGCTCGTCACACAACGAAATCAGCGGAATATGAAAGGTATCGCAAAGCTGGATCAGCCGGTTCGCCTTGCTGCCCGCCGCCACGTCCGTGGAGGAGCCGTTGAAGCGCGGA
>JAPYPT010000345.1 GCA_029937535.1 Alphaproteobacteria bacterium | reverse complement strand
GGAACTGCATGGCCATGTCCTTGAAGGCCAGGGTGGGGCCGTGGAACAACTCCATCAGCCAATGACCATCCGACAATTGCCGCAGGGGCACGACCGCCTCCTCCGCGAAGGCCGCATAGGCCGCCCGCGTCATTGCCAGCAATTCGTCGGCCGCGATGCCGTCCATGAAGGGCGCCAGGATCCGGGCCGCGGCCTCGGGATAGGACAATCCGGCCAGTCCGCGCAGATCGTCATGGCTTAATTGCGGCCACGCCGCCGGCACATAGAGGCCGCCGTCACGGGCCAGGCCGGTCAGCAAGACATCGCCGAAGGTCAGGTCAGGGGCTTGGCCACGGGTTGAGATGTAGTGCACGTCATGAAACTCCAAAAAACCGAGGCGCCAAACTATCCACCTAGATACCGGTTTTCAAGGTGCTTGCGGAAAATCGCTCCATCCAGGGGCGCACCCGTCGCCGCCTCCAATAGATCGTCGGCCGCGCCATGCAGCCGCCCCTGACTATGTACCTCGCCCGCCAGCCAGTCCATCAGCGGGCCAAAATCACCCTGGCCAAGATGATCCGGCAAGTCCGGCAGGGCCGCGGCGGCGGCCTGATAGATTTGCGCCGCCGCCATGGCGCCCAGCGTATAGGTTGGAAAATAGCCAAAGGCGCCATCCATCCAATGGATATCCTGCAGGCAGCCGTTACGGTCGTCGGGCACATCGATGCCAAGCAAGTGCTGCATGCCATCACGCCAGGCGCCGGGCAGATCGGCCACCGCCAGATCGCCGGACAGCAAGGCCTTTTCCAGGCGGTAACGGTGAATAATATGCAGTGGATAGGTGACTTCGTCCGCCTCTACGCGGATCAGGGAGCGGGCCACGTGACGTACCCGTTGGGCCAGGCCCACGCCCTCCCAGGCCGGTCCGGAAACGCCCCCGATATCGGCCAGCAGCGGCGCCAAATAACCGAGGAAGGCATCGCCCCGGCAGACTTGCATCTCGACCAGCAGGGATTGGCTTTCATGCATCGCCATGCCCATGGCCTGGCCCACCGGTTGATAGCGCCAGCCTTCGGGCAGGCCGCGTTCGTACATCCCATGGCCACCTTCATGCAGGGCGGGGAACAGGCTGCCCAGGGGATCGGCCGCGTCATAGCGCGTGGTCAGGCGCACATCATCGGCCACGCCGCCCGTGAAGGGATGCAGGGAGACATCCAAACGGCCGTGTTCAAAATCAAATCCCAGCGCATCCAACAACCGCCGCGAAATTTTTTCCTGCACCGATGGGGCGATCCGTTCCGGCGCCAACCGCGGGCTGGCCTGGCGCTCCAACACCCGTTCCAGCAGTTCGGGCAGGAACGCGGCCAGGGTATCGAAATGGCGGTCGATATCCGCCGCCCGCAAGCCCGGCTCGTATTGCGACAGCAATGCATCATAGGGCGCGCAGGCAAAGGCCGCCCCCTTGGCCACCGCCGCCTGGCGCACCAAGGCCACGACCTCGTCAAGATAGGGGCGCAGAGCGGCGAAATCATCCGCCTCCCGCGCCGTGCGCCAAACCATCTCGCAGGCTGACCCGGCCCGGCTCATGGCGGCAACCAGATCACCGGGCAGGGCCGTGGCGTGGGACCATTTAGCGCGCATTTCGCGCAGATTGGCCCGCTGCCAAGGACCGAAACCCGATGCCCCTTCCGCCGCCACGCCTTCGGCCTGATCCAGCAGCTCCCCGACCTCCCCCTCGCACAGCATCTCGTGGGTGACCAGTGACAGGGTGGCCAGTTGCTCCGCCCTGGCCCCCGCGCCGCCCCTTGGCATCATCGCGGCGGCATCCCAGTGCAACACGGCCGCGGCGCCATTCAGCTTGGCCAGCCGGGCGAATTTCTCGCACAATTGATCATAGGCCGTTGTCACGCCGTATCCTTTCGCCGGTGCGCCAATAGGAATATGACCACCATGACAGCGGCCAGGGAAAACCAGGTGAAGGCATATTGCAGATGATCATTGCGCAGCGCCGGTTGGGCCACGCCGCCAATGGGCAATCCGCCCGGATTGGCTTGACCATCCGCCAAAACCACGGCTACGGGTAGCTCCAGATGACGGGCCGCGGCGATGGAGGCAACGTCGTACCAAAACCAAAGACCGGCTTTTGCATCATGCTCCGGCGTCCACCGGCCCATTTTAAATTGCGACCGCAGGATACCGCGGACCGTGACCGGGCCGGCGGTCTGGCCCAAGGGCCGGGCGGCGGGGTCACGGCGATCATTGGGGATCCAGCCGCGGTTAATCAACACCGTGGCGCCATTCGTCAGCCGCAGCGGGGTGAGGACATGCAGCCCGGTCTGGCCGCGATGGCTGCGCGGCGCGATATGGGCTTCAAGAGCATGCAAATAGCTACCTTGTACAACGACGGGGCGGTGGTTCAGAGCCGCCAGATCATCCGGATCGTCCAGCCGGGCCGCCAAAGATAGCGGCGGGGCGGCCAATCCCGCCTGCATTTGCTCCATCATATCCCGTTTCCAGGCCAGGCGCTGAAGCTGCCAGACGCCCAGTGACAAGGTGACCAGCAATGCCGAAAGGGTCAGGGCCATGGCGAGAAGACCGGGGCGGCGCATGGCTCAGCCCGGTTGCCCGTCATGGCCACCGCCACCGCCATCGAAGCCGGCAACGGAATGGCGGTATTGCAAGGCGATCAGCGTCGCCTTCAAGGGCCGCAGGCACAAAATGGACGCGCCCAGAATAAACGGGATCTGATAGATCAGATGGGCCCAGATCGGCGGTCCGAATGACCGCTCCACGACAAAGGCCAAGGATACCGCCAGACCGCCGACAATCAGGATGACGAAGACCGCCGGCCCGTCCCCTGAATCATGGGCCGAAAGGTCCAATCCGCATTGGCCGCAATCCCCGGCCACATTCAACAGGCCGCGGTACAATTTACCCTTGCCGCAGGCTGGACAACGGCATTGCAGGCCAATGACAAGGGGCGACACCGACGTGCCGCCCCTTGGGTTGTTGTTGGTCATTGCCGAACCGTTCTCGGAACCGATGTGGAACCGATGGGGACCCACTAATGCGCGGCCAAGGTCCCGGCACCCCACACATAGATGAAGCAGAACAGGAACAGCCACACCACATCCACGAAATGCCAGTACCAGGCGGCGGCTTCCAGGCCGAAATGATGATCCGGTTTGAAATGGCCCTTGGCCGTGCGGATCAGGCAAACCAGTAGAAAGATGGTGCCGATCAGCACATGGACGCCATGAAAGCCCGTCGCCATGAAGAAGGTGGAACCATAGATCCCGCCCGTGAAGGTAAAGGCCGCATTGGCATATTCATATGCCTGGACGCAGGTGAAGATGGCGCCCAACAGCACCGTCACGATCAGGCCCTGCACAGCGCTTTTCTGATTGCCTTCGCGGACCGCATGATGGGCCCAGGTTACGGTGGTGGACGAGGTCAGCAGAATGAGCGTGTTGATGAGGGGCAGATGCCAAGGGTCAAAGGTATGGATGCCCTCGGGCGGCCAGACCCCGCCCATCTGTTCGGTCGGGTAAATGGCGGCGTTGAAATAGGCCCAGAACCAGGCCATGAAGAACATCACCTCGGAGGCGATGAACATGATCATGCCAAAGCGCAAATGCAATTGCACGACCGGCGTGTGATGGCCCTCGTCCTTGGCTTCGCGGATCACATCCCGCCACCAGACGAACATGGTATAAAGGATGATCAGTCCGCCGATGACGGCAATCCAGGGTGGCCCTTCGTGCATGAACCATATGAAGCCCGATGCAAGGGTCAACGCGCCTAGCGCTCCAAGAGCCGGCCATGGGCTGGGCTCCACCAGATGGTAATCATGCCCTTTTGCGTGCGTATCAGCCATTATCTCACTCCGTTCCCTACAACTCAGTCCGCCACGCCGTTGGCGGCGATTTTCTTGTTTGCATCGATTTCCACAGAACTGCCCGCCACCTGAAAGAAGGTATAGGACAGGGTAATGGTCTTCACGTCATCCAGATTAGGATCGTCCGAGATCTCCGGATCGACAAAAAAGGAGACCGGCATGTCGACCCGTTGTCCGGGCGCCAAGGCCTGTTCCGTGAAACAAAAACACTCGATCTTGTTAAAATAGGCACCCGCCTTGGCCGGCGTCACATTGAATGTGGCCGAGCCAACGATACGTTGATCGCTGGGGTTCGAGGCCTCATAGATGGCCAGGGCCTGTTCGCCAACCCGCAGGGTAATGGCGCGCTGTTGCGGGCGGAAATTCCAGGGCATGTCACGTGCGGTATCGGCGTTGAAACGCACGGTGATGATGCGCGCGCCAATTTCCGCCGGCGCCGCCGCCGCGACCTGGGTGGTGCCGCCGAAACCAGTGACCTGACAAAACATCTGATAGAGCGGTACCGCCGCATAGACCATGCCGACCATGCCGACAACCACGCCGGCAGCGGCCAGGGCCGTCACCCGGTTGCGCGCGCCATGTGGGGCGGGGGTGTTCAATTGGGGTTCCACGACTGGCCTTGCATATTGATCATGGTGATGAAAAATGCCGCCACCATGAAAAAGACCAAGATTCCGGCGACCGCCAGATTGCGGCCCTTGCGCTGTTTATGCATCTTGCCAATGGGCATCACATCCAGCCCGCCGCCAAACGCTCGCCCAGCATCAGGACAAACAGGGCGAATAGATAAAAGATGGAATAGCCGAACAGACGCCGCGCCGGGCGGTCATCGGCATCGCCGGTGCGCCAGACCTGGACGGCGAATGCCAGAAACGCCAGACCCAGCAGGCCCGCGCCAATACCATAGACCAGGCCGCAAGCCCCCAAGGCGACCGGGCTTAGGGTGATGGGGATCAGAATCAGGGAATAGATCAGGATTTGCCGCCGGGTCGCCGCCTTGCCCGCGACCACGGGCAACATGGGCACG
>JAPYPT010000032.1 GCA_029937535.1 Alphaproteobacteria bacterium | reverse complement strand
TGATGCCGTCCTTGGTGGGCCGGGCGCCAAAGCCGCCCTTGATGGATTCATAACTCACATAAGGCTCGCCGCTGCGGTAATCGATGCCGCCCAGCGTCAGTACCGACGAGGTGCCTTGCGAGCACGCCATGACGCGTTCCGGCAGGAAGGAATACAGCGCCCCGAACAGCATGTCGGCGACCCGGTGGGACATCTCGTGGTTGGCATAGACAACCGGCGCGGGGAAGGCGGCGTTGACCACGGAAGCCTCGGGTGCGGTCACCGTGATGGCGCGCCAGCAACCCGAATTGGGCGGGATCATGCCGTTGGGGTCGACCACCATCTTCACCGCCGTGAAGATGCCGGATGCGGTTACCGACAAGGGCGCGTTCATGGGCCCGGCGACCTGGGGATCGGAGCCCGTGAAATCCACCGACAGGGTATCGCCACTTTTGATTGCCCGCATGCGGACGGTGAAGGTTTCGTCTTCCTCCTGGCCGGGCTCGAGGATCCCGTCACCATCGCAAAAATCCTCGAACGTGCCCTCGCCGTCGGGCAGCTCGGAGAGGAATTTACGCATCATGATTTCGGAATAATCCATCACCTCCATCATGATCCGGCGCAAGGTATCGACGCCGTATTTTTCCGCCAGTTCCGACAGCCGGGCGCTGCCGCGCCGGTTGGCGGCGATCTGGGCGTTCATGTCGCCGCGGCGTTCGTCCGGCGTGCGTACGTTGGTGAAGATGATGGCGTCGACGCCCTGGTTCAAAACCCCGGCCTCGTAGAGGCGGATGGGGGGCAGGCGCAGGCCTTCGCCAAACACTTCCGTTACGGCGCCGTAGCTGCCCGGCGTGGCGCTGCCGATATCGGGCCAATGGGCCCGCACGCAGGCAAAGCCCAAAAGCTCGCCACGGTAAAACGAGGGCGAAACGATGTTCACGTCGGGCAGGTGAGAGCCGCCGAAATAGGGATCGTTGTGGATAAAAACATCGCCGTCCTCGAACGTTCCGAAGGCCTGGATCACCGCCTTCACCGCATCGGGCATGGAACCGAGATGGATCGGCAGATCAGGCCCCTGGGCGATCATTTCGCCGTCCGCGTCGAACAGCCCGCAGGAATAGTCGCCCGCCACCTTCAACAGGGGCGAATAGGCGGTCTTGGCCAGCACGATCTTCATTTCCTCGGCCGCGGCGTACAGCGCGTTCTTGACCACTTCGAAGGTGGCCGCATCGGTTCTTATGGGCGTTGTTGTTTCATGCGGCGTCATCGTCGTGCTCCATAAGTATGTGGCCGGCGTCATTGAGGCAGGCTTGCCAGCCCGGCGGGATGACGATGGTGGCGTCCACAGCCTCGATCACCGCTGGCCCGGCAATTTCGGCGCCCACCATAAACCGGGCGCTGTCGAAGATGGCGCAATCGAGACGCCCGCCCTGACGGAACCAGACCGAACGGCTGCCTTTGCGGGCATCCCCATCGGCGCCCGCGCCATGGCTCAGTTCGATTTTCTCGAACTTGCCGATCGCTGTCAGGCGCAGGCTGACCAGTTGGATCATTTCGTCAGGGTTATGGTGGCCATAGGTCAGACGGTGCTTTTCGTGAAAGTGGCGGCCCAGGTCTTCCTTGGTTGCGTCCGTGATCGGGCCGGCGGCGGCCGGAATGGTCAGCTCATAAGCCTGGCGGCCGTACCGCAGATCGGCGGCTCGTTCCATGGCCCAGTCTTTTTCCGGGATTTTCGCCGCCCGCAGCATCTCTTTCGCGGCGGCCTCCATCTCGCCAAAGGCATCGGCGACGGCGCCGGGGTCGGCGTCGGCCAGGGGCGTGAAATGGGTTTTCACATAGTCCCGCTTCAGATCCGTGGCGACCAGGCCCAGGGCCGAAAAGCCACCGGGAATGGGCGGAATGATGATCTCCCGGATACCCAGTTCCGCCGCCAGTTCCGCCGCGTGCATGGGCCCCGCGCCGCCAAAGGCGACCAGGCTGAACTCGCGCGCATCATGGCCCCGCTCCACCGAGACGATGCGCAAGGCTTCCGCCATGGAGGCATTAACTACGTTCAGGACGCCCGCGGCGGCCTCGTCAACGCTGATGCCCAGGGGTTTTGCCAGGTTCTCTTCAATCGCCGCCATGGCCTTGTCGGCCCGAATGGCCAGACGGCCGGCCAATAGTGCGTTTGAATCCAGATAGCCCAGCGCCAGATTGCAATCGGTGACGGTGGGCATGGTGCCGCCCGCGTCATAACAGACGGGCCCCGGTTCGGCGCCGGCACTTTGCGGCCCGACCTTCAGGGAGCCGCCGGGATCGATCCAGGCGATGGAGCCGCCCCCCGCGCTGACCTCCGCCAAATCGATCACCGGCACGCGGATCGGGTGCCCGGTGCCATTCATCCAGCGGTTGGCGTTGCCGTCGCCGCCCACCTCGTACTCGGACGTGGTCTCCACCACCCCGTCCTTGATCAGGCTGGCCTTGGCCGTGGTGCCGCCCATGTCGAAGGACAAAAGGTTAGGTTTATCCAGTTGCCGGCCGATCATGGCGGCGGCAATGACGCCGGCGGCGGGCCCGGATTCAATGGCCATGGCTGGCATCTTCAGGCCCTCGCTCACATCGAACACGCCGCCCGAGGAGCCCATGACGTAAAGACCCGGCAGGCCCATTTCCCCCGTCGCGGCCTCCAGGCGGCGCAGATAGGATTCCAATATGGGTCCCACATAGGCGCAGACGGCGGTGGTCGAGGCGCGTTCGAATTCGCGGATTTCCGGCAGCACTTCCGATGACAGAAAGACCGGAATATGGGGCAGGGCAGCGCGCAGTTTTTCGCCAATGGCGCGTTCATGGGCATCGTTCAGGAACGAAAACATCAAGGACACCGCAATGGCCTCGATACCGTTCTCCTTCGCGAAGGCGATAATGGCATCGACATCATCGAGATCGAGGGGCCGGACCACCGCGCCGGCGGCATCCACGCGCTCATCAACCTCCAGCCGGCAATAGCGCGGTATCAACAGACCGGGGGCGTCCTGAAACATATCGTACAGGCTGGAGCGCGAGGAACGGCGCAATTCGAGGATGTCGCGAAAACCCTTGGTGGAGACCAGCATGGCGTTGGCGCCCTTGCCCTCCAGAATAGCGTTGGTGACCACTGTCGTGGCGTGGGACAGCAAGGAAACATTGCTGGTTTCGATGTCATGTTCGGCCAGGGCGATGGCCAGGGCCTGGACCACGCCAAGGCCGAAATCACGCGGCGTGGTGGGCACCTTGGCAATGCCGATTTGGCCCGTGTCCTCGTCCACCAGGGCCACATCGGTAAAGGTGCCGCCAATATCCACGCCCACGCGCCAACTCATACCATCGCCTCCCTGGGAACTCGTCGCCGGGGACTTTAGCCTCTGCCCGGTGCGGCGGCAACGTTCGGCACATAAGATTGCTTGGCGAAATGCTCCTGATCGCCGCTGGAAAATTTCAGACCGGCCCCTTTGACGGCGCCATCGGGCACCCTGTCCAGGGGCACGAAGGAGCGGTCGTCGCCTGCAACCAGGGCGTCGTTGGTGATGGCGTTGTAACAGACGATCAGCGTCCAGCGCCGTTTGTCGGACAGGTTCTTGTCGGAGCGGTGCAGCATGTTGCAGTGAAACACCAACACATCGCCCGGCTCCAGTTCCGGGGACACTGTTTCATGGGCCGCCAGAATATGGCTCATGCGCTCCGGGTCGGCCTCGTTCTGCTTGTCGGTCAGGGGCACGTGATCGATACGCCCCAGTTTGTGAGACCCCTTGACCAGTTGCAGGCAGCCGTTTTCGCTGTTGGAGGGGTCCAGCGCGATCATGCAGCTCAACATATCCGGGCGCAGGCAGCCGTTGTAATACCAATAGCCGTAATCCTGATGCCACTCCCACGCCCCGCCCTCGCGCGGTTCCTTGGCGGTCAGCTTGGATTGGTAGTGATAAACATCCTCGCCGATCAAACGGATCGCCGTATCCACCATGCGGTCACACCGCGCCGCCATGCCATAGACACTGTCACCGGCCCGGTTCCACAAGGAGATGCGGGTGCCAAACCCCTCCTGATCGGCCCGCATCAGGGAGCTGTCGGCGATGGCCGGGTCCTGTTCCATGGCGCGGCGTAGCAGATCGATTTCCTCAGCGTCGAACAACGCCCGCAGGACGATATAGTCGTCGCGTTGGTATTGTTTCTGCTGGGCTTGCGATAGCTCGAATGACATCCAACATCATCCCTTTTCTCTGATGACCCTTAGGGGAGTCTACCGGGTTTTCTTGACCGTGGAAATCCACTGCGAAACAATGTCTGTAGGCCCGAATAATGCGTCTTTTCAGGGCTGATATTTTCTGTCAATGTCCCGAAATAAATAGTGTTTCGCTCTATGAATTCATGCATGGGGGAGATGTCCATGACTACGTCCAATCAAGGTAAAGGTCTGATGGAACGGCTGGCGGAAGGGCCGGTTATTTGTGCCGAGGGGTATCTGTTCGAGCTGGAGCGCAGGGGCTATTTGCAGGCCGGCGCCTTCGTGCCCGAGGCCGTGCTGGATCACCCGGAGGAAGTACGTCAGTTGCACCGGGAATTCGTCCATGCGGGCTCCGATGTGGTCGAGGCCTTCACTTATTACGGCCATCGGGAAAAACTGCGCATTATCGGCAAGGAACATCTGCTGGAGGACCTTAACCGGCAAGCCCTCAAAATAGCCGCCGGGGTGGCGGCGGAAAGCGGCACATTGCTGGCCGGCAATATCTGCAACACCAATTTGTTCGAGCCGGGCAACAACGAAAGCATCCAGCAGGTCCGCGCCATGTTCGAGGAGCAGGTCGCCTGGGCGGTCGAGGAAGGCGCGGATTTCATCATCGGTGAAACCTTTTCCTATACGGCGGAAGCGCTGCTCGCCCTGGATGTGATCAAACAGACCAAGCTGCCGGCGGTAATCACCATGGCCTTTCATCGCGCCGATACCACGCGGGAGGGGCATAGTCCCGGTGAAAGCAACAAGCTGATCGCCGATGCGGGCGCCGACGTCGTGGGTCTGAATTGCTGCCGGGGTCCGTGGACCATGCTGCCGCTGCTGGAAGATGTCTGCGCCAGCGTTGATTGTCATGTGGCAGCCCTCCCGGTGCCCTACCGCACCCACGCGGAGGAGCCGAGCTTCCAATCCCTGCGCGATCCGGACTGTAGTTGCCTGCCGGGCGAGATGCCCTTTCCCACTGCCCTCGATCCCTTTACCTGCAACCGCTTCGAAATCGCCGATTTCACTAAAAAGGCGCAGGAACTAGGGGTTAGCTATTTCGGGGTTTGTTGCGGCGGCGCGCCGCATCATGTGCGCGCCATCGCCGAAGCCCTGGGCCGCACGCCGCCCGCTTCCCGCTACTCGCCGGATATGTCAAAACATGCCTATTTCGGCACTGATGCTATGCTGCAGGACCACAACACCGACGCCAGCGACCAAATTTAAAGCTCTAACCGCGCATTCGTTCACCCTTGGGATCGAACAGGGGTTCGGTTATCAAGGTGGCGGGGCGCATATCGCCGAGAATTTCGATCTCGAAGGCCGCGCCGGGGGCGATCATGGGGACGGGCACGAAACCCAGCGCCACGCTTTTGTCCGCGAAATGGGCATAGCCGCCGGAGGTGACGAAACCAACCACCTCCCCATCCCGCCAGATCGGCTCATCGGCCCAGACATCGGCATCGTCGGCCTCCACCACCAGGGTGACCAGGCGCCGGCCGGGTGGGGTCTGCCGCGCCGCGAGGGCGGCCTCGCGGCCGATGAAATCGCCCTTGTCGAAGTTCACGAAGCGGTCCAGGCCGGTTTCGGCCGGGGTGTAGTCGGGCTTATACTCCCGCAGCCAGGCGCCGAAGCTTTTTTCCAGGCGCAGGGACATCATGGCCCGCATCCCGAACGGGCGGAGCCCGAAAGCCGCGCCCGCATCATTCAATACCCGGTAAAGTGCTACTTGCTCTGCCTTGGCCACATAGATTTCGTAACCCAGATCGCCGGTGTACGAGATGCGATTGACGATGGCCTGCAAATCGCCGACGGCCATTTCACGCACACCGAGGAAGGGGAAACCTTCCGTTGATAAATCCTGGTTGGTGATCCGCGCCAATAGGTCCCGCGCCCGGGGCCCGGCGATCTGAAAGCCGATACGCTCATCGGAGAGGTTTTCGACCGCCACGCCGGGAGAGGGCAACTGGGTCTGAAACCAGCGCATGTGATAGGCCTGGGCCGCATAGGAGCCGACGATTTGAAAGCGGTCCTGGCTGATATGGGAGACCGTTAAATCGCCGATCAAATTGCCGTTGGGGTTCAACATGGGGCTCAAGGTGATGCGGCCCGGTTTCGGCATGCGGTTGGCCAGAATACCGTTCAGCCAGGCCTCGGCGCCGGGGCCGGTGACTTCAAATTTCGAGAAATTGTGGATTTCATTCAACCCGACGGCGGTGCGCACGGCGTGGCATTCCGCCCCCACCGCCTCAAAGGCGTTGGAGCGGCGGAAACTTGGTGTTTCGAACGGCTCTTCGCCCTCCGGCGCGAAGTAATTGACCACCTCCATGCCATGGCCAACACCGAACACGGCGTTTTGCGCCTTCCAGATATCGTAGGCCGGCGTGGTGTGCAGGCACCGGGCGGCGGGTAGTTCTTCGTTCGGGTAGGTGATGGCGAAGCGGCGTTGATAGTTTTCCATCACTTTCAGCCGGGTGTAGTCCTTGGTGGTGTAATCGCCGAAACGGGCCACATCCATGGCGAAAACATCCGAAGACGGCTCTCCCTCGATCATCCATTCGGCCACGGTGCGGCCGACGCCGCCGCCCTGGCTGAAACCGGCCATGACCGCGCAGGCGCTCCAATAACCCGGCCGGCCCGGCACCGGGCCGACCAGGGGGTTGCCGTCGGGGGCAAAGGTGAAGGGGCCGTTGATCACCCGCTTAATACCGGCGGTGCCGAGACAGGGATAGCGGTGAAAGGCCTCCGTCAGGGGCACCTCGATCCGGTCCAAATTGTCGGGCAGCAATTCGGCGCCGAAATCCCATGACGTGCCGTCCACCGCCCAGGGCTCGCAGGCCTGCTCATAAATGCCGATCACCAGGCCGCGGCCCTCCTGGCGGAAATAGGTTTCGCCGCCTGGGTCCATGATGTGGGGCAACTCGGTCTCCCGCTCATAGACCTCCCGTATATCGTCGCTGACCAAATATTGGTGTTCCATGGGGTGCAGGGGCAGATAGACCCCCGCCATGGCGCCCACTTCCCGGGCCCACAGGCCGGCCGCATTGACCACGAATTCGCAGTTTATGGTGCCCTGTTCGGTGACCACGTCCCAGCTATCGTCGGGCTTGCGGAGCAACTCCAGCACCCGGTTTCGCAAGGATATCTCGGCCCCGCCCAGGCGCGCCGCCTTGGCATAGGCCTGGGTGGTGCCCGAGGGGTCCAGATGGCCATCCAGGGGATCGTACAAGCCGCCGACGATGTCATCGATATTGAGGACGGGGCAAAGCGCCTTGATCTCCGCCGGGGTGATGAGTTCCGTTTCCAGGTCCATATGGCGGTGTTTCGCCCGCTCGGCCTTAAGGAAATCCATGCGGTCGGGATCGGTGGCGATGGTCACGCCGCCCACGTGATGCAGACCGCATGACTGCCCCGTCAGCTCCTCCAGCTCCCGGTAGAGGCGTATGGTATAGCCCTGCAGGGCGGAGATATTGGGATCCGCGTTCAAGGTATGAAAGCCGCCCGCCGCATGCCAGGTGGAGCCCGACGTCAACTCCGACCGTTCCACCAGGATGACATCGTCCCAGCCGAATTTGGTCAGATGATAAAGCACGCTGCAGCCGACAACGCCGCCGCCGATCACAACCACGCGGGCATGAGTTTTCATGGCCTATACGCTCCCCTTCCAAACAGCACCGTTTGCGCGTTTTCATTATCCCTCAATTGCGCCAGAGCATTTCCAAGTAGGAAATGCTCTAATTCTTAAGATTAGAGCAATTTTTCCGATCACTTAGAATTGCTTCGCAATTCACATTAGATCGGAATTGCTCTAGAAGAAAACCATGTTGATCAATGGGGCGAATTTGGTGGTGCATCATTCCGGCGCTTTGTTCTGGCCGGAACAGTCCCTGTTGATGGTCGCCGACCTGCATTTGGAAAAAGGCTCGGCCAGGGCCGCCAAGGGCCGTTTTCTGCCGCCCTATGATACGGCGGCCACCTTGCGCCGGCTGGCGGCGGTAATCGCGGAATTCGATCCCGCCACCGTGGCCTGCCTGGGCGACAGTTTTCATGATCTTGACGCCGAACGCCGTCTTGGCCCAACGGATAGCGCGGCCATTCAGGCCATGACGGCGGCGCGCGAATGGCTTTGGATTTGCGGCAATCACGATCCGCGCCCGCCTGGGTTTCTGGGCGGCATTGGGATGGCGGAATTGCAGCGGGGTGGGTTGACCCTGCGCCACATGGCGGACGGACGGCTAGCCGGCGAAATCGCCGGGCATCTGCATCCCAAGGCCAGCGTGCGCCTGCGTGGCCGGCGTCTGACCCGGCGTTGTTTCATCACCGATGACGTGCGGTTGATACTGCCCGCTTTTGGCGCTTATGCGGGCGGTCTTGATGTCCTTGACCGCGCCTTTGGCACCCTGTTCCGGGGTCCATTCCGGGTCCATTTGCTAGGCCGGGACAAGGTCCATGCCTTCCCCTCCAGCCGCCTCGCGAGCGCCGCGCCCGAAAATGAACCCATGCACCGGCTGGAGCGGTCTTCCATGGAATAGATGGTTCACCGTTAAAGGTGACAATTTGGGGGAAGATCGGTCGTATTATTAATAATTACTCGCCGAACAGGCGCGATAGCAGACCCCGCCGGGGTTCATCATACTCAGAAGGATTGGTCTCGCGTTGTTCCAATTGCTGGGTTAGGCGCATGACTTTCCGCTCCAGGGGCGCGATGGACAGATTGACCCGTTCCGCCTTGGCTTCCGCCTCCCGCACGCGGTCCCCCATGGGACCTTCCTGGTCACCTGTTTCCAGGGCCTGGAATTTGGCCTCGACGGCCTCCTCCAACAGACGGACACTTTCGAGTATGGGCGCCAGGGTCTCTTCCACGTCGGCCATGCCCAAACCGCCGCCCCTCGTGGCCATCCGGTCGCCCTGTATCTGGATCCGTTCGCCCAGGGCATCGAACCTGTTGCCAACATTATCCTGGAGCCGCTGGACGCTTTCCATCATCGGGGCCAGGGTCTTTGCCATCTCGGCCTGGCCCAGGCCGGCCTGTTTGCCGGATAGTTCACCCTGCTTTTTGATATCCTTGCCCAAGGCGGACAATCTGGCGTCGACATTCTCTTCCAGCCGCCGGACACTTCTGACCATGGGTGCGATGGTTTCTTCCACGTCGGCCTTGCCCAAGCCGGTATTTTTGTCCGCCCGCTCGCCCTGCTTTTGAATATGGCCGCCCAAGGCCTCGATCGCCTTGGCTAATTCGCTCAAGGGCAGGGCGGGCAACTGATTGCTGACGGCCGTATCCTCGGTGCCCTGGATCGAATGTTTGGCCGCGTCCATGATGGCCCGATTGAGCCATTCGCCAATGGTCAAGCCGGCTCGCCGGGCCGCCACCTTGGCGGCCACGCGGCTTTCCGGGCGAACCCCTTTGACACTCCATGGAGACTGCTGCGCCATTCAATTCAGACCTGTTGATCACGTTTTAGCGGGTAGTACCGCTAAAACTACCTCTAAAATCGTCCCGACGCAATGGTCTGATTGAAACGTAAATTTTTTACTAAAATTAAGGGGTTATACCGATATTTTCTGGTAGTGCCCTAAGGCATACCGATGATTCGTGTCTTATACGTCAATTTGCGAGATCGCCGTGGCAAGGATTTTTTCCGGCGTTATGCGCAATAAATCTTCCAACGGTTTGGCGTAGGATATGGGCGCGCGAGGGGCGCCGAGACGGCGGATCGGCGCGGTCAACACATGCGCCATATGCTCGGCGACCGTCGCCGCGATCTCGGCGCCAAAGCCACCGACCTGCACCGCCTCGTGAACGACCAGCAAACGCGTGGTCTTTTCCACGGAGGCAAAGACCATGTCCTGGTCCCACGGCCACAATGTGCGCAGATCAATGACTTCGATCCCGATGCCTCTCGCCCGCGCCATTTCGGCGGCCTGTTCGGCAATACCGACCATTTTCGACCAGGTTACCAGGGTCAGGTCATCGCCCGCCTGGGCCACCCTGCCGGCGCCCAGGGGCACCACATAATCATCATCGTCGGGTACCTCGCCTTCCAGGTCCCAATTGTCCTTATGCTCGATATAAATCACCGGATCGTCGCAGCGGATGGCGGCTTTCAACAGCCCCTTGTTATCCGCCGGTGTGTAGGGCGCGGCGACCACGAGGCCGGGAATATGGGTATACCAGGCCTCCAGGGATTGAGAATGTTGCGCGGCCGAGGAGCGCCACATGCCGCTGGGCTGGCGAATGACCACGGGTACGCGGGCCTGTCCGCCGAACATGAAACGGGCCTTGGCGGCCTGATTAACCATCTCATCCACCGCGCAAAGGGCGAAATCAGCAAATCTCATTTCAACCACCGGGCGGGTTCCGACCAGGGCCGCGCCGACCGAGGCACCCATGATGGTGGCCTCCGAAATGGGGGTATCGGCAATGCGCTCGGGCCCGAATTCCTCCACCAGACCCTTGTACTGTCCAAACACCCCGCCACGGCCCAGATCTTCGCCCAGGGCCCAGACCCGGCCATCCCGGCGCATTTCTTCCGCAACCGCCAGACAGCCGGCTTCACTGTATGTGATCACGCTCATGCCGGCGCCTCCCAGACCGGGGCGCCAATATCCTGGATATCGTCGAAGGCATGGGCCAGATCGGGATGATCCGCCGCCTCCGCCGCCTCCGAAACCCGCCGCATTTCGCCCACCGCCGCACTATCGATGGCGGACAGCTCGCCGTCGGAGAGGCCGAGGCGGCGCAGCTCCTCCGCCGCGCGGGCCAGGGGGTCGTTTTGCCATTGCGCCGCCGCCAGATCCTGATCCCGGTACAAGGCCGGATCGACCGATGTGTGCCCCTTCAACCGGTAGGTCCGGGCGCTGAGGAACATCGGCTTGCCGTCGGCCCGAATGCGCGGGATCAGATCGCCCACCAGGCCGTCCACGGCGGCCACATCGTTGCCGTCGATCTCGAACGCCTCGATGCCCAGGCTCTTGGCCCTGGCATTGGCGCCCCCGCCGGCGGTTACCGCGTCGGAATGGGTGGTGGAGGCAAAGCCATTTTGTTCACAAACGAACAAAACCGGCAGTTCGAAGATCGCGGCCCAGTTCAAGCCTTCCATGAACGGGCCGCGATTGATGGCGCCGTCGCCAAAGAAACAAACCACCACGCGGTCTTCCCCCAGCAGTTTTGCGCCATGGGCCGCGCCCACGGCGATGGGGATGCCGGCCGCCACGACGCCATTGGCGCCCAGCATGCCCGCATCGAAATCCGCGATATGCATGGAGCCGCCCTTGCCGCCGCAGGTGCCGCCCGCCTTGCCGAACAATTCCAGCATCATGGCGCCGGGGTCGGTGCCCTTGGCGATGCAATGGCCGTGGCCGCGGTGGGTCGTGGTAATCTGATCCGTGCGCCGCAGATTGGCGCAGACGCCGGCTGCGATACCTTCCTGGCCGATTGACAGATGCACCGCGCCGCCGACCTGGCCCGACAGGGAGGCGGCCTCCGCCGCCTCTTCAAAGGCGCGGATACGGCGCATGGTACGATAGAGGTCGACCAAACGGTCACGGTCGATATTATGGCTGGTGTTGTTGGACACTAATTTTCTCCGGCAGGTTTGGCGCACTTGTATCGGTTTTTCGGCTTCTGTAGAAGGGCGGCCCATGGATATTCAAATCGTCACGGCGGACTCGGTCACCAAGCTGGGCCCCGAACATGCGGATCAGGTCTTGATCGGCGGCAGCCACGGCGGCCTCTATGCCGGCTATCTGGCCGCCAAGGCGGGCGCGCGGGCCATAATCCTGAACGATGCGGGCGGCGGGCTGGACGATGCCGGCTTCGCGTCCATGGCCTATCTCGACGATCTGGGCCGGCCCGGCGCCACCGTGGCCCATGATACGGCCCGCATCGGCGATGGTGAGGATATGGCGGCACGGGGCGTGATCAGCCATGTCAACGAGACCGCCTCCCGCTTGGGTTGCGCCGTGGGCCAGACGGCCGCGGCCTGTGCCGGGGCCATGCGGGCCGCGCCCGCGCCGTCGGGGGAGGTGCCGGCCTATGAAGAAGCGCGCTTTTTGTTCTCTGAAGCGGAGGAAACCCCGGCTATTTGGGGTGTTGATTCGGCCTCTCTGCTGCGCCCCGAAGACATCGGCCAGGTGGTCCTGACCGCCTCCCATGGCGCCCTTTTGGGCGGCGATGCCTCCTCCGCCATCAAATATGACGTCCTCGCCTGCGCCTATAACGATGCCGGTGTCGGAATTGAGCAAATCGGCATCAGCCGGCTGCCGGCCCTGGATCTCCGCCACATCGCCGCCGTGACCGTCGATTGCCGGACCGCCCGCATCGGCGATGCCCGCTCCATGTGGAAAACCGGCGTGATTTCCCATCTGAATGAAACCGCCCAGGCGCTCGGTATCGCCGCCGGCGACAGTCTGCAAGCCTTTGCCAATAAAGCCCGACAGGGAGAGAGTTAGACCTATGTCCGATCAAAATATGAGTAATAAACCACCTCGCACCATGTCGGGCGGTCGCGCCTTGGCGGAAATGCTGAAATTGCATGATGCGGCGCCCATGTTCGGCATGGGCGGCTTCCAATTGCTGCCGTTTTACGATGCGATCGGCGAGGTGGGGCTGCAACATACCCTGATCAATGACGAACGCTGCGGCGCCTTCGCGGCCGATGCCTTCGCCCGCGTTTCGGGCCGTCCCGGCGTTTGTGACGCCACCTTGGGGCCGGGCGCGACAAATCTGGCCACGGGCCTGGTGGAAAGTCTTAATGCCGGGGTGCCCATGGTCGCCATCACGGGCGATACCAACCGGGCGTATTCCTGGAAAAACATGACCCAGGAATCGCGGCAGCTGGAAATTCTGGCGCCGGCGGTAAAAGAGGTGATCCGGGTTGAAATGATCCAGCGCCTGCCCGAACTGGTGCGCCGGGCCTATAGCGTGGCCACATCCGGCCGGGCGGGACCGGTATTGCTGGACGTGCCGGAGGATATTGCCCATGGGGAGTATGATTTTCCGGAAGACGACCTGCACGCCGATCTTGCGGCTATTTCCGCCCCGGCCTACCGCAGCCGGCCCGCCCGGGACGATCTGGCCCGCGCCGCCGCCATGCTGGCCAAGGCGGAACGGCCGATCATTTTGGCGGGCGGCGGCGTGCATTTGTCGGGCGGGCAAGAGGCCCTGACCGAATTCGCCGAGCGTTTCAATATTCCCGTGGCCCATACCCTTAGCGGCAAGGGCGCCATCGCGTGTACCCATACCTTGGCCCTGGGCCTGTTCGGCCGCTATTCCCGCATCGCCAATGATGTCCTGGAACGCGCCGATTGCATTCTGGTGGTGGGCTGCAAGATGGGAGAGATCGCCACTAAACGCTACACCCTGCCGCCCAAGGGCATTCCCCTGATCCACCTGGAAATCCAGGCCGAGGAGATTGGCCGCTGCGTGCCGTGCGATGTGCCGCTGTGGGGCGATGCGAAGGCGGGATTGGAGGATCTGATCGCCGAAATGTCGGATTCCGCCGCTGCTCAACACACCGCGCGCGGCGAATACGCGGCCGAGATCGCCACCCGCATGACCACTTGGCGCATGGAAGTGCAGGACCGCCTGACATCGTCTGAACGGCCGGTGAATATGGCGCGCATGTGCCAGGAATTGAACAATACCCTGCCCGAGGACGGCATTCTGGTCGCCGACGGCGGTTTCGCGGCGCACTGGACCGGTCTGTTGTGCGAGACCAAGGCGCCGGGCCGCCACTACATCGCCAATCGCGGCTTTGCCTCCATCGGCTACGGTCTGCCGGGCAGCATGGGCGCCCAATTGGCGGCGGGTGACCGCCCCGTGGTTGGCGTCACGGGCGACGGCGGTTTCAACATGATGATCGGCGAGCTTGAAACCGCCGGGCGGCTGAATAGCGGCCTGACCATCCTGATCGTCAACAACGCCGCCTCCGGCTACGTCAAGGCCCTGCAACAGGCGCAATTCGATGGCCGCTTTCAATCCTCCGACCTGAACGAGATGAATTACGCCAATCTGGCGGAGAATTTCGGCTGTCAGGGTATCCGCGTGGAAGATCCCGACGATCTGGCCGGCGCCATCCGAACCGGCATGGCGGAACGCGGCCGGCCCACGGTGATCGACGTGGTCGTCACCCGCGATCCGAAGAAAATGCTGCCCGGCGTGGATAACCGCGCCGCGCCCATCAAGAAAGGCGACCGTATCGCGTAAGCCGTATGCGCCCTGCCGGTTCTACCCGGCGGCGACGGTTTCCTCCGTGAAGGTCAATTCGATTTTTAGGCCATCGGGCGTATTGATGAACAATTGCGTCAGGTTGAACTTCGGCACCACCCGTTCGTCATATTCCACGCCGGCCTTATCGAGGCGTTGTTTGAGCTCACCATAACCCGTGCAGCGGAACGAGACGTGATCGACCACGCCCTTGCCTTCCGGCAAGGTGTCCCGTTCGACCAGATGCAGGACCGGCTGGTCGCCGGCATAAACCCAGGCGCCGGGAAATTTGAAGGGTGGGCGGTCGCCGATGCGCAAGCCAAGTACATCAACATAGAACTTGGCGGATGCCGCCGCATCCTTTGTCAGGACATTATAGTGATCGATGAATTCCAATGGCATGTTTCGGCCTCCCATCCGTATATCCCGGCGATAGCGCATGTCGCGCTCAATTGAACGCGAGGCCATGCGCTAAAACCTTTAAGATAGAGCAACTTATCCGCATTCAATTGAATGCGGGTTGCTCTAGTATGACCGCCATCCGCGAAGGGGGCAATGCGTCAGGCGATGATCCCATGCTATATGCGAGACTAGAAACGCAAAAAAATCGACAAATTACGACGGAGGAAACCAGACCATGAGTTCGCCACAGGACGCTCAAGCAGCTTTGCTGTTTCAACCCATAACCATTCAATCGGTCACGGCGCGCAACCGCATCGTGGTGCCGCCGCTGTGCCAGTATTCCGCCAAGGATGGCATCGCCAATGACTGGCACCTGGTACACCTGGGCTCATATGCGCGGGGTGGGGCGGGCACCATTTTCGTCGAGGCCACGGGGGTTGAGGCGCGGGGCCGGATTACCCATGGCTGCCTTGGTATATGGACTGACGAACAAGCCCAGGCGCTGGTTCCCCTGGTGAATATTATCAAGGCTCATGGTGCGGTTGCCGGCATCCAGATCGCCCATGCCGGGCGCAAGGCGTCCACGCAACGGCCCTGGAACGGCCTGAGCGCCCTGACCGAGAAAGATATCGCCCAGGGCGATGTGCCTTGGGAAGTCGTGGGTGCCTCGGCCATACCGGCGGACGAGGGCTGGCTGGTGCCGCGCGAGCTGAGCGCGGACGAAATCGGCGATATTGTCCGGGCTTTCGGCCAGGCGGCGGCGCGCTCCCACGAGGTTGGCTTTGAATGCCTGGAAATCCACGGCGCGCATGGCTATTTGCTGCAATCCTTCCTCTCGCCGCTGTCGAACAAGCGCACGGACGGCTATGGCGGCGATCTGGCGGGGCGCATGCGCCTGGCGCTGGAGGTGACGCGGGAAGTCCGGGGCCACTGGCCGGCGAACAAGCCGCTGTATTTCCGCATTTCTTCCGTCGATGGTTCCGAAGACGGTTGGCAGCTTGAAGATTCAATTGCCCTGGCCAAGGAACTGAAAGCCCTGGGCGTTGATTGCATCGATTGTTCATCGGGCGGCAACGCGGCCTCGGCGACGATCAACCTGATCCCCCGTGGCCTGGGCTTTCAGGTGCCCTACGCCGCCGCCATCCGGAAGGAGGCCGGGATTTTGAGCATGGCCGTGGGGCTGATCCTGGACGGCGAACAGGCGGAGGCCATCCTGCAGGCCGGCGATGCCGATCTGATCGCCGTGGGCCGGGAAATCATGTATAATCCCTTCTGGCCGGTACAGGCGGCCCAGGATCTGGGCGTCGATCCGGAATTCGAGATGTGGCCGGCGCAATATGGCTGGTGGCTGGAAAAGCGCGAACGCACGTTCCGGCGCATGGGATTTGAGAGGTAGAGATGAACGAAGCAATTAGGGTTTTCTGGCAGCCTGGGTGAAGCAGCTGCCTCCGCCTGAAGGAGCATTTGTCGGCCCGTGCGGTTGACTTCCAATCGATCAATGTCGTCGACGACCCGGACGGCCTGGCGCAATTGCAGGCTTTGGGCGTGCGCACCGTGCCCGTGGTGGCCAAGGGCAACGAATTTGTCATGGGGCTGTCCCTGCGCGACGTGGGCGCATTCCTCGGCCTGGATGACCAGGGCCCAGGTATGTTGCCCCCGCAGGAATTGATCCAACGCCTGGACTGGATCCTCGCCGCCGCGCAGCGTTATCTGCGGCAATTGCCGGACAGCCATATGCAGGCGCAATTGCCGGGCCGGCCGCGTAGCTATCGCGATCTGACCTACCATCTGTTTCAGATCAGCCGCGCCTTTCTCGGCCTCGCCTCCGGTCAGGAGTTGACCTACGAAAAGCTGGGCGAATGTCCCGGCGACGACCTGGTTACCTTCGCCGATATCGCCGATGACGGCGAAATCACGCGCCGGGATCTCCTGGCCTGGTGGGAGAGCACCGGCGCCAACATGGATTTCGAGACCGAGGTCGCCACCTACTACGGCCCGCAATCCCTGCACGAGACATTGGAACGCACGGCCTGGCATACCGGCCAGCATGTGCGGCAAATGATCTTCATCCTCGAAGGCCTCGATATCGCCCCCGACCGCCCCATCGGCGACCGCGAACTAGCCGGCCTGCCCCTGCCGAAAGAGGTCTGGGACGGCTGACCAAATTAGGCCGCGGCCCGGACGGCGCGGGCGATTTCGCTCCATTTGCCGAGATTGTCGGGGTTTTCGCGGATTGATGTTTCCGCGTGATACATCACCACCCTGGATGCCAGGCCTTGGTAGCGGGCGATCAGCTTGTCGGCCATGTCGTCCCAGCGGGCGGGCAGGGCGAAATGGTTGAGCATCTCGTCATCGATCAGGGCGACCAGGGCCTCCGTATCGCCGCTTTTCAGATGCACGCGCAGTTTATCGCGCATGCCGTCATAGCCCAGATCATCGAATTGGAAGGCATAATTGGGCGTGGCGCCGTAAAAACCGATCTGTGTCTTGGCGGTCAGGGTCGCGGCGGCCTGTTCTTCCGGGCTGTCGCCGGTGATCGCCATGACGGGAACGATGAGGTCGATTTCCGAAATATCGCGCCCGGTCCGCGCCGCGCCGATCGCCAGATCGGGCAGCACCCGGTTTGCAATATAGGGCATGGAATGCATGGGATGGACATGGATGCCGTCCGCCAGTTCGCCCGCCACTCTGGTCATGTAGGGGCCGACGGCGGAGATATCCAGTTTGATATCCTCGTAATCATGGCGCCCCGGGCTCCATTGTTCGGGCAGCAGGCTCAAATTGTAATAGGGCCCCTCGTGCTGCAAGGGACCTTCCCGGCGGAAGGCCTTGAGACAGGCCCGGACAGCCTGCAAATAATCCTTCATCTGTGGCGCGGGGCGATCAAATTGCGAGGCATAGCGCCGGGTGATGTGGGCCTTGACCTGGCTGCCGAGCCCGAGGCGGAAGCGGCCTTGGGTATTGCGCGCCAGCTCCCAGGCGATCTGCGCCGACATCATGGGGCTGCGGGGGAAGGCCACGGCAATGCCGGTGCAGAAATGCAGGGTCGGGGCGGCGGTGGCGGCGGCGGCAATCATCATCCAGGGGACCTGGCTGCCCTCCGTCATCAACATGCCGGAAAACCCCGCGCCTTCCAGCCGCTTCGCCAAATCCGCCGCATCCGCCCAGCTCGATGCCCTGGCCATGAGATCGAATTCCATGATGTCCCTCCCGGTTACAAGTAGGATTTCCCTCAATATAGCATGATCGGCAATGGGTTGTTTCCCGGAAGATGGGGGACGTTTTAATTTTTTGCCTCGGAAAAACAAAACCGGGGACACGCATTTCGGCGTGTCCCCGTGGTCTTGATGATAGGCCAGTGATCAAGTGCCGGGTCGGTCGTCCTCTCCGGCGGCTTTGGGCGGTTCATGGGGCGCGGTGCCGCGGTCGTCCATGAATTTGTCGAATTCGGCCTTGTCCTTGGCGTGACGCAGACGTTCGAGGTAGCTTTCGAATTCGATCTGCTCGTCTTCCAGGCGTTTCAGGGTTTCTTCGCGGTAATCATCGAATGCGGAATTGCCGCTGGTGGTTTCGTAACTGGTTTCGTTGTGGTGGCCACGGTGACCATGGCGGCCCCGCCGATTATGCCAGCGGCCCACGCCGCTTTTCCAACATCGCATGCGTCCACTCCATATGAGATATGCCAGGATGGCCAGTCCCGCCGGCCAGAAGATGATAAAGCTGAGAACCATGACACAAATCCAGGCCCCCTTGCCGTGTTCGTCCAGTTTTCTTGTCAGTTCCATTTGAGCCTCATGTAAATGTTATTTACATTCACAAAAGTGGGGGTCGTGCGGGCTGCTGTCAAGGCCCGTTCGGGAATAAATTAGCTGTTGCTGTCGCCGTTGCCGTCGTCGTTGGGGGCGGCGCCAAGACCAAGGCCATCAAGATAGATCAGCATATTGGCTTCCAATAATTGCTCCGGTGTCATGGGAATGTTGCGCCGGGCGCTGTCGCCGCGCCCAAACAGCGAGGCGATGCCATGGGCCATGGCCCAGACATGCAGGCTTATCATCAGGGCCGGCGGGCGCTGGCCGTCGGGCAGGCCGGCGGTTAGGGTCTCGCAGGCCTGGCGCAGGACGCCGAAGGCGCGGTCGGTGGCCTGGGTTAATTCGCGGCTGGTGCCGGGCGGCAGGCGGGCTTCGAACATGGCGGCGAAATAGGCCGGTTCGTTGCGGGCAAAGGCCAGGTAGGCCTGGCCCACGGCCTTGAATGCGGCCAGGGGTTCGGGCTGGCCGCTGTCCCAGGCCGCCGCCAGGGCATCGGCGAAACGTTCGAAACCGCGCCGGGCGATATCCGCCATCAGGGCGTCGCGGTCCCGGAAATGCCGGTACGGCGCCGCCGGACTGACGCCGACGGCGCGGGTCACCTCGGCAAAGCTGAAACCGGCGGGGCCAAATTTCGCAATCAGGTCCAGGGCGGCCTGCACCAAGGCCTCGCTTAGATTGCCATGATGATAGCCCCGGCGGCCCCGGCTGCGTTTCGACGTATTCATGTAAACAGTTATTACATCATCGAAGCGGCCGGTGCACGCCGTTTGGTGTTAATCAGGTAATGCGGACGGGCAGGTGTTTGATGCCGCGGATGAAGTTGGAATAGATCCGCTCCGGCGGGCCCATGATCTCGAACCGCATCTCCCGCTTGAGAATTTCCTCCCAGAGGATTTGTAGTTGCTGTTCCGCCAGACGGTCGCCGACGCAGCGGTGAATGCCGGCGCCAAAGGCCAAGTGGCGGCGCGACTTGGGCCGTTGGATATTGAATTCCGTCGGCGCCTCGATGGCTTCGTCATCCCAATTGCCCGAGACATACCACATCACCACCCGGTCGCCCTTGCGTATGCTCTTGCCGGCCAGTTCGGTATCTTTCAGCGCCGTGCGGCGCATATGAATGATGGCGGATTGATAGCGGATCATTTCCGGCACCATGGTTTTGATCAGCTCGGGATCAGCGCGCAGGGCGGCGAATTGATCGGGATTGTCGCACAACGCCAGCAGACCGCCGCTCATGGTATTGCGCGTGGTATCGTTGCCGCCGACGATGAGAAGCACCGAATTGGCGATCAGGTCCATGGGCTTCATATTTTTAGTCGCGGCGTCTTGCGCCAGCATTGAAATCAGATCGAACCCAGGCTCGCCCTTGGCCCGCTCCCGCCACAGGGCGCCGATGTATTGGCCCATTTCCTTCAGGACATCGAGGCGTTCTTCATCCGACTTGACCAAAGCGCCCGGCGCATCGAAATCAGTGGTGGCCACATCCGACCAATAGGTCAGCAGGCGCCGGTCCTCGAATGGGAAATCGAACAGGGTGGCCAGCATCATGGTGGTCAGCTCTATCGAGACTTTATCGACCCAATCAAAGGTTTCGCCCCGGGGCAGGGAATCCAGCACATCCTCGGTGCGGCTGCGTATGGTCGCTTCCATATTACGCAAATTGTTGGGCGCCACGATCGGCGCCACGGCCTTGCGTTGTCCCGTATGGTCGGGCTGATCCATGCCGATGAAGCTGGCCATCCGGTCGCCGAAAGGATTGTCACGAATGGCGATGCCGCCCAGATGCGCGGCCGATGAATATGTCGCGTGATCCAATTCAACCCGCATGATGTCGTCATAACGGGTAACGGACCAATAGGCGCCGTAGGGGCTTTCGGCGCAATAATGCACGGGATCCTCTTTGCGAAGGCGCCGAAAATAGTCGTAAAAATCATCGGTTTGGTACAACGCCGGATCGCTGACGTCGATCTTGTCCAAAGGTATATCGTCGATTGTGGTATTGGCTGATGTATCGATTGCTGTCATGGCGCTTATACTCCGCTCGGTTGCTCCAACAACTTAGCGGCAGTGGCCCTGAGGTATCAAGGGGGCTGTTGATAGTGGCGAAATTATTCCCGGAACGCCGGCGGGTCGACAAAGAAGAAAAGATCATTGTGCAGTTTTTGGTTTACGCGGATATCGGTCAGGGACAGGGCCGTGATGCCGCCCTGGGTATCCTTGACTTGCCATTGCCGCAACAACATCGGCGGCTCCGTGAAGGTCAAGCGGATCCAGCCTTCGTCGGGCAGTTCCCGGTCGACAACGCGGATGCGGAGGACGCCCAGGCCGTGTTCCACATCGACGACTTCGACCTTCTCGCGCAGATTGACGGGTTCGTCCACAAGCACGCCCAATGGCGTTTCATACAGGGGAAAGCGGTTGACCTGGTCCAGTTCCTTGTCGTGCAGCACCAGCCAGACCCCATCGGCGACGATCAGCAGCGGCGAGGGGGCATCATATTCAAAACGCAGGCGACCGGGCCGGCGCAGATAGAGTTGTCCGTGGGAGACGTTGCCTTCGGAATCCACTTGCAGGAACCGCGCGGAAAGGGTTTTTACGCTGTTCATATAGGTTTCGACCCGGCCCACGGCCGCGGCATCTTCGGAACTCAGCGCGGCCAACGCCGGCGAATAGGTCAGGGGCAGCGCGGCCAGGGACAATGCGCTTGCCAGGACCTCTCGTCTGTTCAAACTAGATATCCTCGTCGGGGTTACGGACCAAAACCTCGCGCTTGCCCACATGGTTCGCGCGGCCGACGACACCTTCCGTTTCCATGCGGTCAATCAAATCGGCGGCGCGGTTATAGCCGATTTTCAATTGCCGTTGCAAAAATGAAGTCGAGGCCTTTTGATGGCGGGCGATGACGTCGACGGCGGCGTCATAGAGGGCGTTGCCGCTGTCGCCGTCTTGTTGCGCTGCACTCTGACCGAATTCCGATTCCGTACCAGGTTCGCCCTCCTCGGTCACGGCGTCGAGATATTCCGGCCGGCCTTGTTGTTTCAGATGGTTGACCACGGCTTCCACTTCGTCGTCGCTGACAAAGGGGCCGTGCACCCGGCTGATACGCCCGCCACCGGCCATGTACAACATATCACCCATGCCCAGTAGCTGTTCGGCGCCCTGCTCCCCCAGAATTGTGCGGCTGTCGACCTTGGCGGTGACTTGAAAACTCACCCGGGTTGGAAAATTGGCCTTGATGGTGCCGGTAATAACATCGACCGAGGGCCGTTGCGTGGCCATCATGACGTGGATGCCCGCGGCGCGCGCCATTTGCGCCAGGCGCTGAACGGCGGCATCGATTTCCTTGCCCGCGACCATCATCAGGTCGGCCATCTCGTCCACGATGACCACGATATAGGGCATCGCCTCGGTATCCAATACCCGGTCCTCGAACACCGGTTGGCCGGTTTCGGCGTCAAACCCGGTCTGCACCGTGCGTTTCAGTTCCTCGCCGCGTTTTTCCGCTTCGGCCAGGCGTTGATTGTAGCCGTCGATGTTGCGCACGCCCAAATTGGCCATGGCGCGGTAGCGGTTCTCCATCTCGCGGACGGCCCATTTCAAGGCCATGATGGCCTTGCCCGGATCCGTTACCACGGGGGTCAGTAGGTGGGGGATGTCGTCGTAGACGCTCAATTCCAGCATCTTCGGATCGATCATGATCATGCGGCAGCGTTCGGGCGGCAGACAATACAGCAATGACAGGATCATGGTGTTGATGGCGACGGATTTGCCCGACCCGGTGGTGCCCGCGATCAACAAATGCGGCATCTTGGCCAAATCGACCAGTACGGGGGCGCCGGCAATATCCTTGCCCAGGGCAAGGGGCAGGGTCAGTTTGGATTTTTCGTAGTCGGCGGTGGAAAGCAATTCGCGCAAATATACGGTTTCCCGGTCCTGGTTCGGCAATTCGATGCCTATGGCGTTGCGGCCCGGCACCACGGCGATACGGACACTGCTGGCGGACATGGAGCGGGCGATATCGTCGGACAGGCCGACCACGCGGGATGTCTTGGTGCCCGGCGCCGGCTCCAGCTCATACAAGGTAACCACGGGGCCGGGGCGGACCTGTACGATCCGGCCGTGCACACCATAGTCGTCAAGCACGGTTTCCAGCATGCGGGCGTTTTGTTCAAGGGCGCCCTCGTTGACGTTACGGCCGTTTTGAACCCGGCTTGGCACCGCGAGGAGATGCAGGGCGGGAAGCTGATAATCGTCGCCGTCGGTCAGGGCCAGGGCTGGTTGCTGCTCCTTTTGGGCGCGGCGGCTTTTGCGTACTTTCTTATTCGGTTTTCTGACCCGGCCCGGCGTGATCGGTTCACCGACCTGGATGGGGGCGGCCTCGGTCGATGGGGCCAATTCGTCTTCGGTCAATCGAGGTTCACGGCGAAACAGTGGATGCGTGGCGGCCTGCCGCCCCAAACGTTCCGCCGCGGCGGCCGCGAACCGGGCCGCGGTGATGGTGCGGATCGTGCCGGCAATGCCGGCTTCGGCCAGGGCGAGCCATTCAGCGAAGCGAATACCCAACAGATAGAGCAATAGAAACGCCGTGATCAAGGTTGCGGGGGCCAGAATCAGGAGCGAGCTGGGCGTTAGCCCGGTCAGGGCTATTGCCGGGCTGCTGACTTGCAGCAGCCAATCACCCCCATAACCACCCAATCCGGCGGCCTGAGGCCATTGTGCGGGAGCTGTAATGCTGCCCGATAGCGCGGCCAGCAACAACAATACAGCAGGCGTCAGGGACAGCCGCAAGCCATACCACGGTAAACCCCTGTGCGAGGCAATGCGCCAGGCCCAGCAGGCCATGATGCCAACCACCGCAATGCTGGCCAGGCCAAGGGATTGCAACAATAAATCCGCCGCCCAGGCGCCCGGCAGGCCCAGCCAATTGCCAGGATTGGCGGCGGTCGCGACGTTCAGCGCGGGATCTTCCGGGTTATAACTGGCCAGGGCCAAGGCCAAGGCCGTGGCGACGGCGAACAGGATCAGCCCGGCGCCCTCCACCGCGCGTCGTTGCATGTAGATCACGGCCGCGGGCGGCAGCAGGGCCATGCCGCGGGGCGAACCACTATTTTGTGACATATCCAGTATCCTTCATGAAATCGTCACGCGGGAGGTCATAGCGTCTCGGCAATTCTGGCCAAGGCGTCTTCCATGATGGCGTATTCGTGCACCATGGCGACGCGGATGTAGCGGTCGCCGGAATTACCGCCATCGCCGTCCGCCGCCGCCAGATAACTGCCCGGCAATACGCGGACGGCGGCCTGGGTCCACAATTCCCGGGTCGCCGCTTCGCCATCGCCAACGTCCAGCCACAGAAAAAACCCGCCATCGGGGCGATAAAAGCCAAAGCGGTTGGACAGGATCCGTTCCGCCAAATCGAATTTTTCCCGGTACAGCGCCCGATTGGCCACCACATGGTCTTCATCCCGCCACAGTGCCGTGGCGGCGGCATAAACGGGCAGGGGCGAGGGATTGCCGCCGTATTCACTAAGCCGGCGGAACAGGGTTATCAATTCACCGTCACCAGCCACGAAGCCGGACCGCAAACCCGCCACGTTGGATCGCTTGGAAAGGGAATGAAAGACCAATACGCCAGACAGATCACCGCTCCCGGCGCAGACCTGCAAGGTGCCGGGCGGCGCCTCGCCGTTATAAATTTCGGCATAGCATTCATCGACCACGAGCGTGAAATCGTACTGCCGCGAGAGCGCGACGAGGTCATTGAGATAGTCCAGATCCGCCACCGCGCCCTGGGGATTGCCCGGCGTGCAGAAATAAACCAGGGCGGTTCGGGCCAAGGTCTCTTCGTCCAGGCCGGAGAAATCGGGCAGAAATCCGTTCTCGGCCACGGCATTAACAAAGACCGGCTCGGCGCCCGCCGCCACCGCCGCGCCGGCATAGCATTGATAGAATGGATTGGGCATCAGCACGACGGGCTGATTGCCGGCTTTTTCCGGCGGCACGGTCAAGAACGCCGTGCGGAACAGCGCCTCCCGCGTACCGGCACACGGCGCGATGTGGCGGTCGGCGTCCACCAATCCCTCGGGCAGATCAAAGCGGCGGTTCAGCCAACTGACGACCGCTTCGCGGAATTCCGGGGTGCCGGCGACGGGGGGGTATTTGCCGTAAAGGTGCCGGTTGGCATGCAGGATTTCGCCCACGAAATCGGGGTAGGGGTGCTGCGGTTCGCCCAGGCTCATGGCGAGGGGGGACAGATGGCTGGGCGGCGGCAGCGGATCCAGCAGGCCGCGCAGCCGCTCGAACGGATAATCGGGCAACATGTCCAGCCGCGGATTGATAATGCGGCGGTCCGTGGCGAGGGTCTGTGGAATCACGGTTTCAAAACCCGTTTCAATTATTTACCATAATAAATCAACCCGATTCGCAAGGCGATTCGCGAATCGAGAACATAATATAAACGCACAATAGATAATGTGGCCAGCTTTTGTTGTCTATACAAGGAGTTGCGTCGTTAACTTCTCGTGAAAGAGTAAGAATATCGCCGCACCCGAATCGGTCTTCGCCTTTTGTTCCCGTTGTCCTGGCCCATGGCGCAAAAAGGAAGGGGCCCGGAGGTGCAACCCCCGGGCCCCATGCGCCAACCGGCTAATCCATTGAAGAGTTCGCTCAGGTGATACTTTCGCCATGCAGGCTGATATCGAGACCTTCACGTTCGTCATCTTCCTCGACCCGAAGACCCATGACCGCGCCGACCAGTTTGACCAGGACGAAGGTCGCGACGGCGCTGTACGCTATGGTAACGCCGACGCCGTATAGTTGCAGGCCGATCTGCCCGGGGTTGCCCTCCAGCAGGCCCGGCGTGCCGCCAACCGCTTCAACCGCGAAGACGCCGGTCAGGATGGCGCCGATGATGCCGCCGATGCCGTGCACGCCGAAGACGTCCAAGGCATCATCGTAGCCCAGCTTGCGCTTCAGCCACATGACCGCGAAGAAGCAGCCCAGACCGGCGATCAGACCTAAAATCAACGCACCGCCCGGCAGCACGAAGCCGGCGGCGGGGGTGATCGCAACCAGGCCGGCAACGGCGCCCGAGGCGATGCCGAGGACCGACGGCTTGCCCCGGGTCACCCATTCCGCGAGCATCCAGGCCAGGGCGGCGGCGGCGGCGGCGATCTGGGTCACGGCCATGGCCATGCCGGCGTTGCCATCCGCTGCCAGTTGGGAGCCGGCGTTGAAGCCGAACCAGCCGACCCACAACAGCGAGGCGCCGATCACGGTCAGCACCAGATTGTGGGGCGCCAGGTTCTCCCGCCCGTAACCGACCCGTTTGCCCAGCACAAGGCACAGCACCAGGGCGGCGACGCCGCTGTTGATGTGCACCACGGTGCCGCCGGCGAAATCCAACACGCCGGCGCTGCCCAGGAAGCCGCCGCCGCCCCAGACCCAATGACAGATCGGGGCATAGACAATGACCAGCCACAGGGCCAGGAACACCATGAGCGAGGAAAACTTGATCCGTTCCGCCACCGCGCCGGTAATCAGGGCCGGCGTGATGATGGCAAAGGTCATCTGGAACATCATGAAGACCGATTCAGGTATGGTCCCACTCATGGAGCCGACGCCGATGCCCATGAGGAAAATTTGCCCCAGATCGCCGACGATTGGACCTTCGCCGGAAAACGCCAGGCTGTAGCCGATGATCATCCAGACGATGGTGGCCATGCAGCACACGGCGAAACTTTGCATGATCGTGGCCAGCACATTTTTCTTGCGCACCATGCCGCCGTAGAACAGGGCGACGCCGGGAATGGTCATCATCAGGACCAACAGCGAAGACGTGAGCATCCAGGCGGTGTCGCCTGAATTTAGTTCATCCGCCGCCAGGGCCGGCGCCGCCATGGTCAAAAACGTGGCGGCGGCGGCGCCCGTTGCGCCTACTTTGATGAGACGCCGTGAAAATCTGGACATGGAAATTCTCCTACTTGAAAAAATATTAAAGGGCATCGGAACCGCTCTCGCCGGTGCGGATACGCACGGCCGTGGTCAGGTCCCAGACAAATAATTTTCCGTCGCCGATCTGCCCTGTTTGGGCGGTTTTTGCGATGGTCTCGAGGGCCCGGTCCGTCAATTCATCCTCCACCGCTATTTCCAGCTTCAGCTTGGGCAGGTAATTCACTTCATATTCGGCGCCACGGTAGATTTCCGTATGGCCCTTTTGCCGCCCAAAGCCGCGCACTTCCGTCACGGTGATGCCTTGCACCCCCAATTCGGTCAGCGCATTGCGCACCTCGTCCAATTTGAACGGCTTGATGACCGCCATGACCATCTTCATTCCCACGCACTCCCATCCTTGAATAAACCGGCAATTCGAAGTGATTGCCCGCCTCGGTACCCAATCGTTATCCAAGAATCGTGCCGGTTTTTCGAGAAATCCTTTAACCTATTGAAAATAAAAAGAAAGAAAATTTACAGCAGGTTAATATCTCCCAAGAACTTCCGCATAATTGCAAAATAAATAGGCAAAAAATCCCGACTGCATAAACTTTGTGCGATCTGGATTCCAGGCGATCGAAAAAACACTTAAGTTGTCATTTAGAAATACCTTGACCGTTTTGGTTGCGGAAGGCAGGTTGGTGACATGAGCGATGCCATGATGGGTACCTTGGGACAAAGTGATGAACTGACGGCGGCGGCACGGCTGGACTGGCTGCGATTGATTCGCAGCGAGAATGTCGGGCCGATCGTCTTTCAGCAACTTTTGACCCGGTTCGGCTCCGCCGGCGCGGCGTTGCGCGCCTTGCCCGATCTGGCCCGGCGCGGTGGCGGGCGCCGGAATATCAAGCTGTGTTCCCAGGCAGCGGCGGAAGCCGAGTTCGAGGCCGCCGCCGCGATCGGGGCCCGGCCCGTGGCCAGTTGCGAGGCGGCCTATCCCCCCCGCCTCGGCGCCTTGCCCGATCCGCCGCCGCTTATCTATGTGCTGGGCGATGCCGCGCGGTTGAGCCGCCCCGTGGTGGCCATTGTTGGCGCCCGCAATGCCTCCGCATCGGCCATTCGTTATACCCAACGTCTGGCCCGTGACCTCGGCGGGGCGGGTCTGGATGTTGCCTCGGGCCTGGCCAGGGGGATCGATACGGCGGCCCATGGCGGGGCGCTTGATACGGGTACCATCGCGGTCTTGGCGGGCGGCGTCGACGTGGTCTATCCGGCGGAAAACCAAGAGCTCTACGAGGCGATCGTGGCCCAGGGCGCGGTCATATCCGAGATGCCGCCGGGAACCCGGCCCCAGGCCCGCCATTTCCCCCGCCGCAACCGCTTGATTTCCGGTTTGGCCCTGGGCGTCGTGGTGATCGAGGCGGCGGAACGCTCCGGCTCCCTGATTACCGCGCGTTTTGCTCTTGAACAGGGCCGGGAAGTCTTCGCCGTGCCCGGCTCCCCCATGGATCCGCGTTGCCGCGGCACCAACCGGTTGATCAAACAAGGCGCCAGCCTGGTGCAGGACGTTGACGATGTGGTCGAAGTAATCGGGCCGATGATCAATCAACCCAGCCTATGGGAGCCCCCGTCCGGCCTGTATGGCGAACGGCCAGAAATTGCCGGTTTTGATACGGAATTCGATGCGAAATTTGATGTGGAAAGACAGTCGGTACTGGGTCTCTTGGGGCCCACGCCGATTGGCGTCGATGACCTAATCCGCCTATCCGAGTTGACACCGGCCCAAGTCATCACCATTTTGCTTGAACTTGAGCTGGCAGGTCGGTTAGACCGGCACGCTGGAAATCGCGTATCGATTTCTTAACCATCGTTGGTCTGTATTAAGATCTTGTCGCCGCGTTCCCGGTCTGTGTCTTAGATGAAGTGAGTCCCCGCAAAATGGATGTTGTGGTCGTCGAATCCCCGGCCAAGGCCAAAACCATCAATAAGTATCTGGGCGACAATTACATTGTGCTGGCCAGCTACGGCCACGTGCGCGACCTGCCGTCCAAGGATGGTTCGGTCCTGCCGGATGATGATTTCGCCATGACCTATGTTACCGATGATCAATCGGCCAAGCGCGTGAAGGCCATCGCCGATGCCATGAAGGGCGGCAGCCGGTTGTTTCTGGCGACTGACCCGGACCGGGAAGGCGAAGCCATTTCCTGGCATGTCATGAAGGCCTTGGAAGACGATTACGGTTTCAAGGATATCTCGGCCAAACGCGTGGTCTTTAACGAGATTACCAAGCGCGCGGTGATCGAGGGGATCAATAATCCCCGCGACCTGGATATGGATCTGATCAATGCCCAGCAGGCCCGCCGGGCGCTGGACTATCTGGTTGGTTTTACGTTGTCTCCGGTTTTATGGCGCAAGTTGCCCGGCGCGAAATCCGCCGGCCGCGTGCAATCCGTTGCCCTGCGCCTGATCTGCCAGCGGGAGATCGAGATCGAGGCGTTTAATCCCCGCGAATACTGGACCGTCGAGGTTGACTTCAAGACCGCCGCCAATGCGGCACTGATCGGCCGGCTGACCCATCTGAACGGCGTCAAGCTTGACCGCTTTTCGATCGCCGACGCGGCGACGGCGGAGGCCGCGAAGGTTACCTTGGAGGCCGGCGATTTTACCGTCGCCGGGGTCGAGACCAAGCCGACCCGGCGCAATCCATCGCCCCCCTTCACCACCTCCACCCTGCAACAGGAGGCCTCCCGCAAACTGGGTTTTGGCGCCCGGCGCACCATGCAGGTTGCCCAGCGCCTGTACGAGGGTTTCGACATCGATGGCGAAACGGTGGGTATGATCACCTATATGCGGACCGACGGCGTGCAAATGGCGGCCGAGGCGATCGCCGCCTCCCGCGACGTCATCGGACAGGAATTCGGCTCGGAATACGTGCCGGGAGAGGCGCGCGCCTACCGCAGCAAGGCCAAGAATGCCCAGGAAGCCCATGAAGCGATCCGGCCGACGGATTTTTCCCGCCTGCCCCGGGATATGTCGGTCTATCTCGATGCCGAGCAGCAGCGTCTTTACGATCTGATCTGGAAGCGGGCCACGGCCTCGCAAATGGAAGCCGCCCGTCTGTCGCGGACGACCATTGAAATCGCCGCCAAGGATGGCACCGCCAATCTGCGGACCACGGGGACGGTGGTGGAT
>JAPYPT010000031.1 GCA_029937535.1 Alphaproteobacteria bacterium | reverse complement strand
GCACCTGGTATTGGAACCGCTATCCCGGCATCGCCTGCGATGTAGAATCCTACAGCTACCTGCCGCTGTTGGAGGAGATGGAATACTTCCCCACCATGAAATTCGCCTCCGGCTTCGAAATTCTGGAGTACTGCCAGAATATGGCGGAGAAATATGGTTTCTACGAGCATTGCCTCTTTCACACCACGGTCGGTGAAACGATCTGGGATGAGAGCGCGGGCCGATGGTCGGTCATGACCGACCGGGGCGATAAGATGCGGGCCCGCTATGTGGTCCTCGCCAACGGCATCCTGACGACGCCGAAGCTGGCCCGGATCAAAGGCATGGAAACCTTCGAGGGCGATGCCTTCCACACATCGCGCTGGGACTACAACGTCGATCTGGCGGGCAAGCGCGTGGGCATTATCGGCTCGGGCGCCACCTGCGTACAGGTGGTCCCGGAAATCGCCAAAGTCGTCAAAGAACTGCACATCTTCCAGCGCACGCCGTCCTCCATCGACGTGCGCGACCAGCGCGAGACAACCCAGGAGGAGATCGATGCCTGGTCGAAAGAGCCGGGCTGGTCGGTGGCCAGACGGGAACGCCTGGCCAAGATTTCGTCGGGCCGGACCGCGCTGCAGGGCAACGATGCCTTTCTCTCGGGCAAGGTTGACGATTTCAAGGTGCGCAAGCAGCACACAACAAAATTAACGCCGGCAGAGCTGATGGAGAAACAGCTCAACACCAACTTCCGGATCATGGAACAGATCCGCGCCCGGGTTGACGCAGTGGTCGAGGATCCGGCAACGGCGGCGGCGCTGAAACCCTATTATCCCTACGGCTGCAAACGGCCCGCCTTTCACGATGAATTTCTAACGGCGTTCAATCTGCCCCACGTAAACCTTGTGGATACGGCGCCGCTTGGGGTGGAACTCATAAACGCCAGGGGCGTGGTCCATGACGGCGTGGAATATCCCCTCGACGTGCTGGTCTATGCGACCGGCTTTCAATGGATGGCCACATCCACGTTCAACATGATCACCGGCCGCGGCGGGCGGACCTTGCAGCAAAAGTGGAAAGAGGAAGGAACCAAGACCTTCCTGGGCCTGCATAGTCACGGCTTTCCCAATCTGTTCATCATGTCGGGGCCCCAGGGCGGCGGCGGGCAGTTTAATTTCACCCGCGGCATCGAGTCCCACACGGATTACGTGGTCTGGCTATTCGAGACCTTGCGCGACCGCGGCGCCCGTATCATCGACATCAAGAAAGAGCCGGAAAACGAGTACGCGGCGCACTGCAAAGTTGTCGATATCAACACCCAGCCCTTCCGGGATTGCGTTTCCTACTACAACGGCGAGGGCAGCGCGGAACCGGGCAGCCTGGCCTACTACGGCGGACCACAAAAATGGCACGAACTGCGCGCCGCCGCGCAAGCCTCGATGGATGTCTACGTTTTCGACTCCGCGCCGGAAGACTCGGCGGCGGCGGAATAGGGATTATTTCCGGACGCCGATGGTGACCAGATAGTCGCGCGGCATGGCGATGCCCAGGGCGTCTCTGTAGGGTTCATGATAGGCGATGACGTCGGCGCGGAATTGCGCCTGCCGCTCCGGCGATAGGGTCTTCAATAGAGCGATGGTCAAACCCTGGCTCTGGCTGAAGATGTCCCAGATAACTTCACCATCGGGCACGCGGAGCATGCTGCATCCGGTCTCAAAGTGCAGATCGAAATGCGGCGCCAGCAACTCCCGCACGCGCTCCTCCCTGCCCCAGGCGAATTGCGAGGGGGGCGGCGGGTCGGGCGGCGGGGGCCGGTAGTTCACCAGTACATCACGGGTCAGCCCGGCGACGGTGCCCTCGGGCGGCCAGGTGGTCAGGCCCAGGCGTCCGCCCGGTTTGCAAACCCGCGCCAGTTCCTGGGCGGCGGCCTCCTGGTCGCGGGCAAACATAACCCCGAATGTGGACATGACGACGTCGAAACTGGCGTCCTCGAACCTCAGATTTTCCGCATCGCCGACACTGAATTCCATCTCCAATCCGGCTTCCGCCGCCAGTTGCCCGGCCGCCTCGATCAACCCGGCCGCGAAATCGACGCCGTGAACCTGGGCGCCGCGGCGGGCGGCGTTCCGTGCCCCCCAACCGGTTCCCGTGGCCACATCCAGCACCGTCTCGCCGGGCCGGGGCGCCAGGCGGTCAATGCAATGAATGATGGCGTCGCCGAAATGTTCGCTGAATTTTTCGTATACCCGCCCCGAGGCGCCCCAATTGGCGGCGGGTTTGATATTATGTGGTTGTACATCACCATCGGCCATTGCGGCTCGCCTTCCCCATTAGTCTCTCTCACGGCACCCTAACACGGGTTGATGGCGCAAGGTTGGCTTTCAATCGTCCATCCATTGGCTGCGTCCGGGCCAGGCATTAACCAGGTCCTGCAGTACCGGCCAAACCTCGACGCCGTCGCGGATGTCCTGGGCCAGATGTCCCGGCTCGGCGTTGAATTCCAGTTTGGCCAGGTCGGGCATGCGCATGGGGTACAGCACGCCGTCCAAATGGTCGCATTCATGCTGCAGCAGAACCGCATGGGCGCCTGTCGCATGGAGTGAAACTTCCGCGCCGTCTAAATTCTGATAGGTCATTTGCAAGACGCCATGGCGTGGCACCTTGCCATGCAGACCGGGAATGGAAAGGCAGCGCTCCCAGCCCGGCACATCCGCCGTGCCGGCCAGGGTCAGCTCCGGATTGACCAGCACCATCCACGGCTCCCCGTCGTCCGCCGCGTCCGCCAACAGCCGGGGGTTCAAGCGATAGACCACCAGGCGCAGGCTCTCGTAGACCTGGGGCGCGGCGATGCCGGAGCCGCCCACATGGATTAGGGTATACTTCATATCCTCCGCCAGGCGGGCAATTTCGGGGTCTGTGGGGTCCGTCACCCGTTCCGCGTGGCGGTACAATATCGGATTGCCCATTTGGGCGATTTCACGGATAGCCATTTTGCATCCCTCGCAATTTATCAATCGAACAACCTGCCGGCGGCCATGATGCCAATGAATGAGCGCGGCGGCTATATGTGTATGGCACAAACTGCGGCTCCTCATGGAAAGATCACCCAAGAGGTTGCAATTCGGCTATATTATGTAAGGTCCGAGAAGCTGAAGGTTTCAGAACGGGAGATCGGCCATGGTTGCCCTGAACATCGACACCAACGACATCGTCATCGAAGCCTGGAATACGGTGCTGTTCGACAAGTTCGTCAGGTTCAAGCATCTGGTGACCAGCTTCTCCTATCACAGTGACGAGGCATTCGCCCGCCACCCGTTCCCGGACGATGCCCGCGTGCTTGATGTCGGTTGCGGTTTCGGCGATTGCGCCATACGCATCGCCCAGGAATTCGCGCCTCGTGGTAAAGTCACTGGTGTCGATTGCGCTCAAAACTTCGTTTCTGCGGCGGCCCGCGAGGCCGAGGCGGCGGATACAGCCAACGCCTCTTTCTTTACGGCCGATGTTCAGCTCGATGATTTGCGCGGCCCCTACGACTATGCCTTCTCGCGCTTCGGCACGATGTTCTTCATGGCGCCGGGGGCAGCCCTAGGCAATATCCGCAAGGCCCTCAAACCGGGTGGTGAGTTTGTACAGATTGTCTGGCGCAAGCGGGAGGATAACCCCTGGCTTTTCGAGGCGGAACAATGCGTCAAGGAAATCGTGCCCGTGATCTCCCACGAAGACACGGATGAAGTCCACTGCGGCCCCGGCCCGTTTTCCATGGCGGATGCCGATATGGCCAGCTCCATGTTGCAGGGGGTGGGTTACGACAACATCACGTTCGAACGTTTCGATGCGGATATTTTTATCGGCCGGGATATCGATGACGCCATCGACTTCGCCATGGAATTGGGCCCGGCGGGCGAAATCATCCGCCTGGCCGGCGAAGAAGGCCAGCGGCTGAAACCAGCCGTGATTGAGGCTCTGAAGGAGACCTTGAAGCCTTATTTAAAGGACACCGGCGTCTGGGCGCCGTCAAGCGCCTGGTTCATCACCGCCCGCAATCCGGACTAGTTGGGCCTCTCGCCGCGGACCAGCAGACGGTAGAGCATGCGGTGTTGGCGGTGATCGTAATCGAAGCCGGCCTTGTGCATGGCGGAGCGGTTATCCACGATCAGCATGTCGCCCAGGGTGTATTCATGCACGTAGGTAAACTCCGGGCGCATGGCAACCTCCAGCAGTGAAGCCAAAAAGTCCTGGGTCTCTTGAGGCTCCATGCCGAGGATTCGTTCGGTTTTACCTTGGTGGAACCAGATCGCCTTGCTGCCGCGTTCGGGGTGGGTGCGCACCAGGGGGTGGATCACCGGGCCGCCGTCCGCGTCCTGCTGATCGCGGAGGATGTCGGGGTTGGCGGTGTGCGTCCGGGCGCTGGAGATCAGGGTATTGGCCGTCTTCATGCCGTCGATGCGCTGGCGCAGGTCGTCGGGAAGCGCCTCGTAAGCCGCGCGCATGTTGCACAACCCCGTGCCGCCGCCGCTTTCGGGCAGGGCCGTGGGATAGAGGGCGGTAAACTTGGGCGGGAATTCCTGGTTGGTATGATCCGTGTGCCAGGTGGCTGATTTGCTCACCTTGGCCTGATTGCCCTGGCTGTCCAGGTGGTGATTGGACAGGGTGCTGACCATGGGCACGCCGGGGGCGAGGTAGCGGCGGTTCTGGTCCTCCATCAGTTCGCCGAACAATTCACCCGCCGCCTGGAACTGGGCGGCGGTGAATTGCTGGCCGCGGATGACCAGGGCGACGTTGTCCACCAGGGCGTCGTAAAGACATTGACGGGTTGTCTCGTCGATCGGCGCGGTCAAGTCGATGCCGGTCACTTCGGCGCCGATATGTTCCTTGATCTTGGTGATCCGCAGGGTCTGTTGTTCAGCCGGCATGCTCATCGGGGTATCGCCTCCGCATGATCAAGGAATATCGCCACTATAGGCCCTTCAATGTCTTGCGCAGAAAATCCAGAACATTGATCACGGCGTAATTGCGGAAACGGGCGCGGTCGCCGGGTAGCGAGACACTCTGGGCATGTTGTCCGTCGCCGATGGCGAGGTGCATGAAAACCGTGCCGCTTGGTTGTTCGTCAACTGCCCGGGCGGTCACCACGGCAAGGCCCACGCCGGTATTGAAATCCTGGCGCACCCGGACGGCGGCGGTGGCCGCGCTGTCCGCGCCGGAGCTCCCGCCGGCATCCGCTTCGCGGCTCAACGCGGCGCCGCGGAAGGTCGTCAGGTCATGGTCGATTTCAGTAAGGCGGGCGGCAAGCACGCCGCCGGTCATGCTTTCGGCGACGGCCAGGGTCAGGCCGCGTTCCTCGAGCATATTGAGGACCACCACCTCCATCGATTGATCATCAATACCGAAAATGACATCGCCCAGCAGAGCGCGGATTAAAATTTCTTCCGCATCGATAACCGCCGCCGCTTCGGCCTCGTCCGCCGCCTTGGCGGTGATGCGGACCTTGATGCCGTCCATGCCGCTGGCCTGGAAAGCAAGGGTTGGATTACCGATGCCGTCGAGTTCATCGATACGATCCGCCAGACTTTCGGCCAAGCCGGATTCACTATTGCCCCAGGTGCGCAGGACGCGGCTGCGGATCACCGCCGTCTCGCCCGCGCGGTGTTGCAAGTCGGCCAATATGGTGCCCTGCATCATGGTGCGCATTTCGTGGGGCACGCCGGGCACGGCATAAATCACCTTGTCACCGATGGGGCAGACCAGGCCGGGCGCGGTGCCCGGCATCTGTGCGATCAGGCTGGCGCCTTCGGGGATGTCCGCCTGGCGGCGGTTGTTGTCGACCATGACGCGGCCACGGGATTCGAACATCTCGCGGATTTTGTCGACAACCGCTTCATCCCGGTGCAATTCAACGCCCATGATGGCGGCGATTACCTCGCGCGTGATGTCGTCCTGGGTCGGGCCCAAACCGCCACAGCAGATGACCGCGTCACTGCGCTCAAGGGCATGGCGGATGGTCCGCTCCATGCGCTCGAAATTGTCGCCGACCTTGACCTGAAAATGTGAATCGATGCCCACCAGCGCCAATTGTTCGCCGATCCAGGAGGAGTTGGTGTCCACGATTTGGCCAAGCAGCAGTTCGGTACCGATGGCGACGACTTCGCAACGCATGTGTTGACTACCTTAATTCTGTTGATGTGCGGCTAGAGCATGTTCGGACTAATTCACCTGCTTCTCATGCCCTTGCCAATAGGGCTTGCGCAGCTCGGCCTTTAGGATCTTGCCGGCGCCGGAGAGTGGTAGAGGTTCGACCGTGAAGCTGACGCTGCGGGGACATTTGTAGTTGGCGATCCAGTCGTGACAATGGGCGATCAAACCGGCTTCGTCCAGTTCCGCGCCCTCTGTCAGGCGGACGATGGCGTGGACCTGTTCGCCCCATTTTTCGTGCGGGACGCCAATCACGGCGCATTCGACCACGGATGCATGTTGATGGACCGCATCCTCGACCTCCGCCGAATAGACGTTTTCACCGCCCGAAATGATCATATCCTTGACCCGGTCGACGATATAGACGAAGCCGTCCTCGTCCATATAACCGCCATCGCCCGTATGCAGCCAGCCATTGCGCAGGGTTTCCGCCGTCAGCTCGGGCTGGTTCCAATAGCCCAACATGACGTTCTCGCCCCGGCCGCAAATTTCGCCCACCGTGCCCCGGGGCACTTCATTGTCATCCTCGTCCACGATTATGATTTCCGTGCCGGGAATGGCCAGGCCGGCGGATTTGATCTTGCCGGCCAGGGGGCCAGCCTCGACCATGCGATTAGCTGGCAACGCGGTCATCACGGGCGCCGCCTCGGTCTGGCCGTAGACGTGATGGAATTGCGCGTTGGGGATCACTTCCAGGGCCGTCTTAAGGACGGCGTCGGGCATGGGGGAGGCGCCGAACAGCACATCCTTGAGGCTGCTCAGATCGTAATCGCCCACGTCCGCGTGGTTCACGGTCATGTTGATCATGGTCGGCACCAAGAGGGCGATATTGATCTTGTTGTCCTGAATGGCCTGCAAGGTGTCCAGCGGCGTGAAGCTGGGAATAATTGTGGAGGCGCCGGCCATGGAGGTAACGGCGAAGGTTGCCGCACCATTGGCCAGGTGGAACATGGGCGGGGCATGCAGATAGTGTGATGCGGAATTGAAGCCTACTTCGCCGGCGAACTGCAGGGCGTTAAGGACCAGGTTCCGGTGGCTCAACATCACGCCCTTGGACCGCCCCGTGGTGCCGCCCGTATAGAACAGCCCCGCCATCTCGTCACCGCCCGTGTCCAGCGGTTCCATCTCGGCGGCGCCGTCGATCAAGCCTTCGAACGACAGCATGCCCTCGGGCGGGGCGCCGTCGCCGACATGGACAACAGTCTTCAAGGCCTCCAACTGCCCCTGGATTTTTGGCAGCATGGCGGTGAAATTGTCGTCGATCAACAACACGGTGGCGCCGGAATCATTCATCCAATGCACCACTTCGGGCGGCGCGAGGCGGGTATTGATGGGCACGAAAACCCCGCCCGCCCAGGGCACGGCGAAAAAATATTCCAGATAACGGTCGCTGTTCAAGCCCAACATGGCGACCCGGTCGCCCGTCGAAACGCCAATGCCCCGCAGGCCCGCCGCCAGACGCGAGATCCGGGCCGCGAATTGCGACCAATCATGCCGGCGGTCCTGAAAATTGGAGGCCAGACCACCGCTGTTGACTTGCGCCCCCCGGCGGACGATGGAACTGATGCGCATGGCCCTATAGCCTCCCAGACTGCTTATGATGTTGCCGGTATAGTCTAACGTAATTCCTAGCTATTGGCAGCGCCTTCGAGCTCGCCGCGCAAACGCGCCACCAGGGCCAGGTCGGCGGCGATATTTCCATAGCAGGCCGCGTTGAAGCATCTGGTGATGCCGGCGACCGGCGCTCCGGGAAGCGCGCTTTCCAGCGCCGGGCGCCGCTCGCGGGGCGTGGCGGAGGGTACGAAGTCGTGGCCCCGCTCGTAGGCGGCGCTCAGCAAATCGAAATACAGCGCGTAAACCTCCGTCACGCCGGGTTGATCCTTTGGCATGCGGGGAGGGGTAGCGGCTTTGCCTGGGAACAGCCAATCGGGCAATAACCCCAGGGCCAGTTTCAGCAAGTCGGATTTGGCGTCACGGGCGCCCTGGATCGATTCCCGTTCCAGCGCCGCCCTATCCCGGAGCCGCTGGGCCCGGCTCCGATAGGCCGCGAGCATCAGGCGGTAAAGCAGATAGACCGCCAGAACGATCACCACGTACATGATCGCCCGGTTCAGCATTTCGATGTGTGGTGGCAGGTTGTTGGCGTCCAGATTGCGCAAATAATCGAGATTGCGCATTTTGAAGGCCTCGCCACGGCCCGTCCCGGCATCCATCTCAGGCAGCAGGCTGGCCAGAAACTGCAGAATGGGCACCAGGATCAGGGCCAAAAGCCACATGATCAAATTCGTCAAATTGATCCAAGCGGCCGCCACCAGGTCCAGTCCGCGTCCGCCAAACGCCGCCGCAACCAGTGCGATGACGAATCCACCGCCCAGCACCGCGGCGATGACGGCGCCAACCATGGCGGTCCAGGTGCCGCCCGGCGGCAGCCTGGAAAATGCCAACCCGGCCAGGCAAACCACGAAGAACGGCACCAGCATCGGGGCGGCATCGACGTCGATGTCAAAGGCTTGTTCCAGCACGATGGCCAGGGCCAGGGCGACGATACCAAACCGGAACGTGGTCAGCAGCCTTAAAGGAGGGTGGGTTTCGACCGCGATGCCCACGCCGCGAAACCACAAAAAACCGGCGGCCGCACAGCCAATGACCAGTCCGGCCGTGACCTTGCCGGTGAAACCACCGGCAAACATACGCGGCGCCCAAAGCAGGTCGGCGACGTAGCCGTGGGGCGTGATTGCCATGGCGAGATAGATCGCCACCAATCCGACGACCGCCTGATAGGGCCCCTGACGGGCCGGATCGGATATGGTGCCGGCGATGGTCCAGACCACGGCGATGGAAGCGGCGAGCAAGACCGGAATGATCGCCAGCGGCAACAGCGGCTGTTCCAGGCCAAGCCCCCGGCCCAGCAGGCCGGACAGGGGAAACAGCCAGGCTGTATCGGCAATGATAATTGCCAGAATAGTCCAAAGATCCCGGCGGCTAGGCATCGTGGTGCTCCGGTTCCAATTCCGGCAGCTCAAAGACCCAGCGATAGTCCCGCATGGGCAATCCGGAATAATCCGGCGGATCGCCATCGCCGACGAAGAAGGCGGTGACGGAATGACCCCGGCGGCCCAGGTCGGCGACGAATTTAGCGGTTGAGGGGCGCACGGCGCCGGCTATGTAGACGACCGTGGCGCCGTGCGGCAGAGCCTCGGCACCGCAGCGCAGCACCAGATTTTCCAGCGAGCTGGTGGTAAACGGATTGGCGCCCGCAAGCGTCGTCATCAACGCGGTCAATTGATCCGGTCCCGCGCCCGGCGCCACCAGGGGCGGGGCCAAGGTGCCCGCCATGTTGCCATTGGAGATCAGGCCGACGCTGTAGCCAAGTTCGATGCAGCGCACGGCGATGGAGGCGGCAGCGGTGACCGCGGCCTCAAGCACGTCGGGGTGGATGCGCCAGCGTTGGACGGAGGTGTCGCATTCCAACATGATCACCACCCGTTGGGCGACGGAGGCGTCATAGGTTCTGACAAAAACCTCGTTGCGCCGCGCCGTCGCTTTCCAATCGATCCGGTGGGCGGGGTCGCCGTGGCGGTACTCCCGCAGCCCGGCGGGGCGGGTGGGATCATCGACCAGCTTCGGGCGGTTCCAGATTTCGCCCATGGGCCGTTTCGAGGGCAGGTCGAAATCGGGCAGAGGCACCCAACGGGGATAGACAATCAGGCTGGGCACGCGCTTCGGAGTATCCAACTGGGCCTGGTAGAAGCCGAAAATATCGCCGCTGGTAATCCGCGTGGGACCCAGGCCGAAAATGCCGCGCCGCACCGCGCGCAGACGGTGATGAAACTTGACCCTCTCGTAAGGGCCGAAACCCGTCGTATCCTTGATGTCGGGAGCCAGGGAACGTCCAACCGAACGTCCAATGGCCGACGGCGCCTGGTCGATGAGCTCCAATCCGTCGGGCACGCCCTCTGAAATATTCAGCCAGGGCAGGGGCAGGGGCTTCTTGTTCTCAATGGTCAGGGTCAACTCGAACGTCTCGCCAACCACCAGGCGGTCCGATGAGGCCTGGCATTGATAATCCACCTCGACCAGGGCCAGCCGCGCCCATAGGCGGGAGACGAAGGCCAGAACCAGGATCAGCCCGCAAAGTGCCGTGACGAACAATTTCCCCGTCGCCGCGCCAACGATGGCGACAATAAATAAAATGCCGACGATGAGATCGGAAACGACGGCGCCCGACCGGCTCCAGCGTTGGTTTTTCGCCTGAACGCCGGGTAAATCGCTGATTGCCATGGCAGCCGCCCCTAACCCTCGATGGGGACCGTGACGGTATCGAGGATCTCATCCACGATGCGGGCCGCCGTCACGCCGCGCAGGCGGGCGCCGGAATCCACTACCAGACGATGGGCCAGGGCCGGTATGGCGAGGGCCTTGACGTCGTCGGGCATGACATAGGCGCGGCCCCGGATTGCCGCCTGGGCCTGGCTGGCCCGCTGCAAGGCCAGCGCCGCGCGGGGGCTGGCCCCCAGCCGCAACCTCTCATCGCTCCGGCTGGCCGCCACGATGGCCAGGATATAGTCGCGCACCTGGGTGCCGACCGTGACGCCATCGACGGCCCGCTGGGCCTGTGCGATTTCGTCCGGTCCGGCGACGGCCGTGGCCTCCATGCCGCCGCCATCGCCCCGGAAACGATCCAGCATGGCCGCTTCCTCCTCCGGCTCGGGATAGCCCAGCTCCAGCCGCAGCAGGAAGCGGTCCAATTGCGCCTCGGGCAGGGGGAAGGTACCTTCCATTTCCACCGGGTTCAGGGTTGCGACCACGAAAAATGGCCGCGGCAACGCCCTGGTTTGCCCGTCGATGGATACCTGTCCCTCCTGCATCGCTTCCAGCAGGGCGGATTGGGTGCGCGGCGTGGCGCGGTTAATTTCGTCCGCCAACAGGACCTGGCTAAACACCGGTCCGGGGCGGAATTCAAAGTCACGGCTGTTCATGTCGAACAGATTGACGCCCAGCACATCCGCCGGCACCAGATCCGGCGTGAATTGAATGCGGCCGAAATCGCAACCGAGAGAGGCCGCCAAAGCCTTGGACAATGTGGTCTTGCCGGTTCCCGGTACATCCTCGATCAGGACATGGCCGCGGGCCAGCAGGGCGGCGATGGCCAGATCGATAGCGGTTGACTTGCCAACGATGACCCGTTGCACGCTTTCCCTGACCGTGGCGGCGAAACGTTGCGCCGCTTCAATTGAGGCTGAATGGTCTTCCGCCGTCGACATCACGGCTCCTTCAAAAAAATCTCTCTAATTGTGGTCCACTTGAAGAACCGTGGCAAAGCGATAATTACCAGCGGCGCAACTGGAATAATCTCACTTGCATATATCCTTTGCCGATACAATTATTTCAAAACCATGTAGTGTCGCGGGCGCAAAAAAACAGCCTTGCCCGAAAGTTCCCTGCCCCATGAGTATCCCCGCGAGCCAGGAAACCGGTGACAGACCCTATGGCTGGTTTGTGGTCGCCGCCGCCTTCTTGTTGAGTGTTCTTTCGTTCGGCGGGCTGGGCAGCGTGGCGTGTTCCTGAAACCCATGATCGCCGAGTTCGGCTGGTCGCGGGGCCAAACCTCCATGGGATATGGCGCTCTATCGTTCGCCGCGGCGGTGTTGGGTATATTATGGGGCGTTGTATCGGACCGGTGGGGCAGCCGCTGGCTGATCGTCATGGCCGCCTTGGCAATGCCGGCCGCGCTTTTTATGCTCAGCCGCACGGAAGCGCTTTGGCAGTTTTATCTGGCTTATGTTGTTTTTGGCGGGCTTGGTTTCGCGGCCCTGTTTGGCCCCATCATGGCTACCGTCGGCTTTTGGTTCAAGAAAAACACAGGCCTGGCGATCGGTTTGGTGGCGGCCGGCGGCGCGGCCGGACAGGGCCTTATTCCGTTCCTGGCCGATATGTTGATTACCGATCATGGCTGGCAGGAGGCGTATTCGACCCTGGCGGTTGTCTATTTGGTTTTCGGCCTGCCGCTGGCCCTGTTGATCCGGGAAGCGCCGGCCCGGCTGGCGGCACGGAAAAATGCCGGCACGGCGGGCGCCGCGGGCGTCAATGACGGCCATTACCTGATGCCGCCAAGGGCGGTGATGACGTGGTTGAGCGTTGCCGTCATTTTTTGTTGCATCTGCATGTCCCTGCCGATCGTTCACGTGGTGCCGCTGGTCACCGACCGCGGCCTATCGCCGGAAATAGGCGCCAGTGTTTTAATGACATTGATGCTGGCCGGCATCCTGGGCCGGATATTCGGCGGCGTTCTCGGCGGTATTATCGGCGCCTTGCCCACCTATATAATATTTTCCATTTCCCAGACCACGTTGGCGTTCCTGTTTCCCCATGTCCCGGGCCTGACGGGTCTCTATCTTTTGGCCATTCTGTTCGGCATCGCCTATTCGGGCGTCATGGTTATCATCACCTATTGTCTCCGCGTCATGATACCGCCAAGGATCGCTGGAAGCGCCCTTGGGGTCGTTGGATTTTTCGGCATGTTTGGCATGGGTTTGGGGGCCTATCTGGGCGGCGTGTTGTTCGATCTCACTGGCGATTATGTTTGGTCGTTCGCCACCGCCTCGATGGCGGGTGTGATCAATCTTTGCATTCTTGCCATGTTCCACGGCCGGCGGAAGCAGATAGTCTCCCGGCTGGCACCGGCGCCGGCTTAAGTCAGCCATGCAGACGATCGCGGCACGGTTGCTCTTCCCGCCGATGCCCGTATCAAGAAAATCTTAACGAAATGTAGATAACTTACATCCTGCGGTCAGGTGCGCGCACCTGACCGCATGGCAAACCGTTGGCAACAACGGGACGCAAAGCTTCCGGTCCAACCGTCAATCCCGGCGCTTGGATAGCGGAGCTACCGAAAGGAGTGCAGAATGGAACTCAACCTTTCGCCGTCCGCGGCAACTGCCATGGACAGCTTCCGACAATCCGACGCGAGAGCCTCGCTTGGAAATGCGGATGCCGAAGTACCCGGTGGCGGACATGCCCCGGACGAGGCGGAAACCCTGGAGGCTAAGGTAGCCTCTGGCGATGGTGATGAGCAGCAGCCCAGACAGTCGGCTGTGGATTCGGATACTGGCCAAAATTTGGACATCTCCGTCTGATCAACCCGATCCGTCGCCCTGGACCCGGCTCATTATGCCGCGACAAGTGCGTGCATGGGAGGTAAGGTCCGGGGCGATGCGGGTCATTTTTTTCATCATATTCGCCGTTCTGCTGGCGCAAGGGGCGGCGGCGCAATCGGCCGGGTCCAAGGGCTCTTCGTGGCAGTTGCTCAGCGGCCAGGATTATCTGGAACTGGCCGAGTATGACCGCGAGGTCTATGTCACCGGCCTCAACGACGCCTATAACTGGAGCTATGTCGCTGGTTTCGAGCGCATGAAATGGCTGGTCCCTTGCGTGCATGGCCGCAAGTCACAGCAGCTCGCCGCCATGTACGCCAAGTGGTTGCAGGCCAAGCCCGAACGCTGGCACGAACCGGCGGCCAAGCTGTTTCCCTTCGCCATGTTCGAAAGCTGCCGCAAACCCGGCAAGAAGCCAGCCAAATCGCCATCCAAAACAAGGTCTAAATCAAGGTCTAAAACAAAGGGCTAAGGCGCCGCCATCCGCCAGCCGGCGCCAGATGCCGAATTTCCGTTCTGGCCGCTTGACACCCAGGCCGGGGGAGCGGTACATGGGGCCGCTTCGTGGGGGGTGTAGCTCAGCTGGTTAGAGCGCTGGCCTGTCACGCCAGAGGTCGCGGGTTCGAGTCCCGTCACTCCCGCCACGAAGCCTTTGTCCGACGCGTGCATGACGCAATCCATTGAGCCCACCAGGCGGGGATACTCTTCCAACAAGAGAAAACGGCGGCCCGAAGACCGCCGCTTCAAACAGCCGTCGGTTTGGACATCAGGCTGCGAGTTTCTTTCGCCGCCGCGCGGCGCCAAGGCCCAATAGACCAAGGCCGAATAGGGTCAGGGTAGCAGGCTCGGGGACGCTGACATTGTTCAAGGCGCCGATGACGGCTGCTCCAGCCATCGCTTGACTGCCGGTTGTGCAGGCGCCGCCTGTAAAGGCGTCTGTTGTCGAGTCACAGACCGAGGTAAAAACGAGGCTGGTGACCACGGCGCCAGCTGCTAGACCCAGATCAGACAGATCCAAAGTGCCGTAATTGATTTTTATACCGTTGCCGTTGGTGAAGCTGGTAAAGCTGGTGTTCACTTGGACTACATTGGTCTGCGACAGCATATCGCTGACTGTAAGGGTGAAGAACTGGGGTTCTAGAATATTGCCAATCTCAAAGATGCCGAGGTCCGCGCCCGCGCCATTGACAATTGCGTTATCAGTGAACCCGATCTCGATATAGGCATCTGGGGTGAGTGAATGCGCCCAAGTATCCACATTTGCGCCGATGATTGCGGAAGTGCCACTGGCACCAACCGAAGCGGAATAGAAAGCGCTTGGCCCAAATGTGCCAAAGGACGAGACCACCGAGTCTACAAAGGCGTCGTCTTCAAATGTGATGCCGGCAATGGTGGTGGCGTGGGCGCCGGCTGACACAGTCAGCATCATGACGAGAATGGTTGCTCCCAACCAGCGCAAATAAATCACGGCCGCACTCCTATCTTCCGCAATTTCCATTGTTACCTTCTTGCGAACGATTCTATTAGGTATCCCATGCGATATATTACGCAAGTGCCGTGCCAACTTTTCGGCGTGCTTAGAATCAATGACTTAACATACGTGCCCGCGAAAATTAGTGCGAATTATGTAAAGAATACCGACACTTTTGGTATCCACTGCTGAAATCTTGGATACTTTCGGTTGTCACCAATCAGCAATCAACGGTCGCCGGGTAGCGCCGCTCAGGGCCGCTCATGGCCGGCCTGCCCCCCCCCTGGCCTGTCTGGCGTGGATCTGCCTGTGTGGGGCGATATGAACCAGGAAGCGGCCACTCGATTGTGGTCTAAAATTGCCGCCCGAATTGGCACCGGACGGGTAGGGATAGGGCCGTATGAGCCCGGATTACACAAGAAATCGATTGCATAAAATGCCCAGTTTTCCTGCAAAATAAGACGGCAACGGATGAAACAGGACACCACGTACCGGCTTCGAGTCCCGTCACTCCCGCCACGAAGCCAATCCTTCCCGATCCGATTTTCAAACCGAATTGCCGCCGCCAAGAACAGAAAACCGCATTCCGTTGTCGCAGCGCCATTGCGGCGCGGCGGAGAAGCGGTTATAGGATTGTCTGCCTCGCGGCAATAGTTTGGCCGGAGACGTCTGGGAGGCTCATAAGCGTGGACGACCTATTACGGGAATACCTACCCATCCTGATTTTCTTCGCCGTGGCGGTGGGCTTGGCGGTGGCCATGGTCGTTGCCTCGATGGTGGTCGTGCCCAGCCATCCCGATACCGAGAAACTGTCCGCCTACGAATGCGGGTTCGAGGCTTTCGACGACGCCCGGGGCCGCTTCGATGTACGGTTTTACCTGGTTGCGATCCTCTTCATCATTTTTGATCTGGAAGTCGCCTTCCTGTTCCCCTGGGCGGTGTCGCTGGGACAGATCGGCCTGCTGGGATTTTGGTCGATGATGGTATTTTTGGGCATCCTGACCATTGGCTTCGTTTATGAATGGAAAAAGGGCGCGCTGGAATGGGAATAGAAACGACGAGCCCGCCCGCGCCCAATGCGTCTACCAGCCTGCAAAACACCGCTTTCGGCGAATTTTCAGAAGAACTGGCGGATAAGGGCTACGTCACGGCGCAATTGGACAAGGTTGTCAATTGGGCCCGCAGCGGCTCCCTCTGGCCCATGACCTTCGGCCTGGCCTGCTGCGCGGTGGAGATGATCCACGCCTATATGCCCCGCTATGACCTGGATCGCCTGGGCGTCGTGCCCCGCGCCTCGCCCCGGCAGTCGGACGTGATCATCGTGGCGGGCACCTTGACCAACAAGATGGCCCCGGCCCTGCGCAAGGTCTATGACCAAATGCCGGAGCCGCGCTACGTTATCTCCATGGGCAGTTGCGCCAATGGCGGCGGCTATTACCACTATTCCTATTCCGTGGTGCGCGGCTGCGACCGAATCATCCCGGTGGACATCTATGTGCCCGGTTGCCCGCCGACCGCGGAAGCGCTGGTTTACGGTATTCTGCAGTTGCAGAAGAAAATTCGCCGGACCGGCACCTTCCTGCGATAGACCCCAGCCAGTAACACCAGCCAGTAACAGACGAAAGCGGACAGCGGAATGGCGGACGACGGCGCATTGCAGGAACTGGGGCAGCATATCGGCGCTGTTTTGGCCGATCAGGTCATCGCCACCACGGTGGAGCTAGAAGAGCTGGTGGTTACCGCGCGGGCCGACCAGATCATCAAGGTGCTGACATTCCTGCGGGACGATCCGCTTTGTTTGTTCAAGATACTGGTGGATGTTTGCGGCGCCGATTACCCGGAACGGCCCAAGCGTTTCGATGTGGTCTATAATCTTTTGAGCCTGGTGCACAACCAACGCGTCCGCATCAAGGTGGAGGCCGACGATATAGCGCCCATTCCCTCGGTCACCGGTGTATACAATTCGGCCAATTGGTTCGAGCGGGAGGCCTGGGACATGTATGGCATCATGTTCGCCGGCCACCCGGATCTGCGCCGGATATTGACTGATTATGGCTTCGAGGGGCACCCGCTGCGCAAGGACTTTCCCCTGACCGGATTTGTCGAGGTGCGCTATGACGACGAGCGCAAGCGCGTGGTTTACGATCCGGTCAAGCTGCCCCAGGAATTCCGCAAATTCGATTTCCTGTCGCCCTGGGAGGGCGCGGCCGCCGTGCCCATCGACGTGTTGCCGGGGGATGAAAAAGCTGAAGGGCAGGAGCCCAACTGATGGCTGAAGTCGATATCAAGAATATGACCCTGAACTTTGGGCCCCAGCATCCGGCGGCCCATGGCGTGCTGCGCCTGATCATGGAATTGGACGGCGAGGTCATCGAACGTTGCGACCCCCATATCGGCTTGCTGCACCGCGGCACCGAAAAACTGATCGAATACAAGACCTACCAGCAGGCGCTGCCCTATTTCGACCGCCTGGACTATGTCGCGCCCATGGCCATGGAGCATGCCTATGTGCTGGCCATCGAAAAGCTGCTGGGGTTGGCGGTTCCCGAACGGGGCCAGGCGGTGCGGGTGCTGTTTTCCGAGATTACCCGCCTGTTGAACCATCTGCTGAACGTGGTCAGCCAGGGCATGGACGTGGGCGCCATGACGCCGGCGCTGTGGGGCTATGAAGAGCGCGAGAAGCTGATGGAGTTTTACGAGGGGGTCTCGGGCGCCCGCATGCACGCCAACTATTTCCGTGTCGGCGGCGTGCATCAGGACATGCCGGCGGGCATGGCGGAAAAAATGGGCACCTACATTGATGGCTTCCATCATTTTCTCGACGATATGGAAACCCTGCTGACGGAAAACCGCATCTTCAAACAGCGCAACGTGGATATCTCCGTGATCAGCGCGGAAGAGGCCATGGATTGGGGCTTCACCGGCGTCATGCTGCGCTGTACGGGCCTGCCGTGGGATCTGCGCAAATCACAGCCCTATGACGGCTATGAGAAGTACGATTTTGACATTCCCGTGGGCAAGAACGGCGATTGTTACGACCGCTACCTCTGCCGGGTCGAGGAAATGCGCCAATCCTGCCGGATCATCAAGCAGGTACTGGAAACCATGCCCGACGGTCCCGTCATCAGCGCGGACCACAAAGTGGCGCCGCCGGCGCGGGCCGAGATGAAGCAGTCCATGGAAGCCTTGATCAATCATTTCAAACTCTATACGGAGGGCTTCAAGGTGCCGGCGGGGGAAACCTATACGGCGATCGAGGCGCCGAAGGGTGAATTCGGGGTCTATTTGGTGGCGGATGGTACCAACATGCCCTATCGCTGCAAGATCCGCTCGCCGGGCTATGTGCATCTGGCGGCGATGAATCATCTTTGCAAGGGGCACTTGTTGGCGGATTCAGTGGCCGTGATCGGCAGCCTGGACATTGTATTTGGTGAGATTGACCGATGAAGCGCGTACCCGCACCCCCCGACCGGCAACCCGACAGTTTCGCCTTCACGGCGGAAAACGTGGAGGCGGCAAATCAGATCATTGCCAAGTATCCGCCCCGCCGTCAGGCCAGCGCCGTCATGCCGCTGTTGGATCTGGCCCAGCGCCAGCATCGGAACTGGCTGCCGCAAGCTGCCATGAACATGGTCGCCGAAATGCTGGAGATGCCGCGCATCCGGGTCTACGAAGTGGCGACATTTTATACGATGTACAATTTGGCGCCCGTGGGAGAACATTTCGTGCAAATTTGCACCACGACACCGTGCTGGCTGCGCGGCTCGGACGATGTGGTGGCCGCCTGCAAGAACAAGCTGGGCATTGAGTTGGGCGAGACCACGGCGGACGGCAAATTCACGGTGATCGAGGTCGAATGCCTGGGCGCCTGCGTCAATGCCCCCATGGTGCAGATCAATGACGACTATTACGAGGACCTGACGGCGGAAAGCACGGCAGCGGTGCTGGACGCCCTGGCCAAGGGGGAGAGGCCCAAGGTCGGCCCGCAAAGCGAGCGCCATGCCTCGGAACCGGCCGGTGGGCCCACCACCCTGCATGAATTCACCCAGACGGATTCGAGGGGGGAAGGTTGATGCTTCAGGATCAAGACCGGATTTTCACCAATTTATACGGCTTCCAGGACTGGGGACTGGAGGCGGCGCGCAAGCGTGGCGATTGGGACAATACCAAGGCGATCCTGGACAAGGGCCCCGACGCCATCGTCGACGAGATTAAGGCCTCCGGCCTGCGGGGCCGGGGCGGGGCGGGTTTCCCGACCGGCCTGAAATGGTCCTTCATGCCCAAGGAATCCGATGGCAAGCCCACCTATCTGGTGGTCAACGCGGACGAGGGCGAGCCCGGCACCTGCAAGGACCGGGAGATGATGCGCCACGACCCCCACAAACTTGTGGAAGGCTGCCTGATCGCCGGTTTCGCCATGCGCGCCTCCGCCGCCTATATCTACATCCGCGGCGAATTCTTTGTTGAGGCCAACAATTTGGAAGCCGCCGTGCAGCAGGCCTACGACGCGGGCCTGATCGGACCGGATGCTTGCGGCTCGGGCTATTCATTCGACGTTTTCGTGCATCGCGGCGCGGGCGCCTATATCTGCGGCGAGGAAACCGCCCTGATCGAAAGCCTGGAAGGCAAAAAGGGCCAACCCCGCCTGAAACCGCCCTTTCCCGCCGGCGTCGGCGTCTGGGGCCGACCGACCACGGTGAACAACGTGGAAAGCATCGCCGTTGCCCCCACCATCATGCGGCGGGGTGCGTCCTGGTTTTCGGGTCTGGGGCGGGAGAACAACACCGGTACCAAAGTGTTCTGTATCTCCGGCCATGTGGAGCAGCCCTGCAATGTGGAAGAGGAGATGTCCATTCCACTGCGCGAATTGATCGAGAAGCATGCGGGCGGCGTGCGCGGCGGCTGGGACAACTTGCTGGCGATCATTCCGGGCGGCAGTTCGGTGCCGATGATCCCAAAGGCGGTCTGCGACGATGTCCTGATGGATTTCGATTCCCTGAGCGCCGTCAAATCCGGTCTGGGCACGGCGGCGGTGATCGTGATGGATAAATCCACCGATCTGGTCCGCGCCATTGCCCGTCTGGCACAATTCTACACGCATGAATCCTGCGGCCAATGCACCCCTTGCCGGGAAGGCACGGGTTGGATGTGGCGGGTCATGGAACGTCTGGTCAGGGGCGATGCGGATGTGTCCGAGATCGATATGCTGCTGGAAGTCAGCAAACAGATCGAAGGGCATACCATTTGCGCCCTGGGTGATGCGGCGGCCTGGCCCATTCAGGGCCTGATGCGTCATTTCCGCCCCGAGGTGGAGGCCCGCATCATCGAACGTAAAACCAAACAACCGGCCGCGGCCTAAGAGCGCGAGAGCGAGGATCGCCAGAACATGCCCACGCTGACCATCAACGGCCAGGAAATTGAGGTCGAAGCCAACACCACGGTGCTGCAGGCAGCCGAGGAACTGGGCATCCAGATCCCCCGTTTCTGCTATCACGACCGCCTGTCCATTGCCGGCAACTGCCGCATGTGCCTGGTGGAAATGGAAGGGCCGCCGAAACCCATCGCCTCATGCGCCATGCCCGTGGGCGAGGGCATGGTCATCCACACCAATTCCGAGGTGGCCGTGAAAGCCCAAAAGGGCGCCATGGAATTCCTTTTGATTAACCATCCCCTTGATTGTCCCATTTGCGATCAGGGCGGGGAATGCGATCTACAGGATCAGGCCGTGGCCTTTGGCCGGGGCGACAGCCGCTTCACCGAACATAAACGGGCCGTGAAGGACAAATATCTCGGCCCCCTGATCGCCACCTCCATGACCCGTTGTATTACCTGCACCCGTTGTGTCCGCTTCGCCACGGAAATCGCCGGGGTCGAGGAACTGGGCGCCACCTTCCGGGGCGAAGAGACCGAGATCGGCAACTATATCGAAGAGGCCCTGACCTCGGAGCTATCGGGAAATCTGGTTGATGTCTGCCCCGTGGGCGCCCTGACCAATCAGGCCTATGCCTTCAACGCCCGGCCGTGGGAGTTGCGAAAAACCGAGAGCATTGATGTCCATGACGCCGTGGGCTGCAATATCCGTATTGATTGCCGGGGCGCGGAGGTCCTGCGGGTGCTGCCGCGTTTGCATGAAGACGTGAACGAGGAATGGCTGTCGGACCGCTCCCGCTATGCCGTTGATGGCTTGGCCCGCCAGCGCCTGGACCAGCCTTATGTGCGCCTCGATGGTAAATTGAAGCCGGCCAGTTGGGATGCCGCCTTCGCCGCCATCAAGGCGCGCATGGATGGTTTGGACGGCGGACGCATGGCCGCCATCGCCGGCGACATGGCGGATGTGGAAGCCATGCTGGCCTTGAAGGAATTGTTCACCGCCCTCGGCTCGGCCAATCTGGATTGCCGGCAGGACGGCGCCAAGATTGGCGGCAAGCACCGCGGCGGCTATTTGTTCAACACTTCCATCGCCGGGATTGAAGACGCCGATGCGCTGCTGCTGGTCGGGGTCAATCCCCGCTGGGAGGCGACCCTGGTCAACGCCCGGATCCGCAAGCGCTGGCTGCGTGGCGGGCTGGCCATTGGCGTGATCGGCGGCGTCTCCGGGCCAGGCGATGATCTGACCTACAAATACGATTACCTGGGCGCCGGACCGGCGACCCTGGCGGAGATCGCGAACGGCAGCCATGCCTTCGCCAAGGTGCTGGCGGATGCCGAACGCCCCATGATCGTGCTGGGCAGCGGCGCGGTGGCCCGCGACGACGGCGCGGCGGTGCTGGATCTGGCCCACCGGGTGGCCGATCAAGGCGGCATGATCACGGATGAATGGAACGGCTTCAACATACTGCATCGGGCGGCGTCCCGCGTCGGCGGTCTGGACCTGGGTTTTTTGCCGGGCCAGGGTGGCCGGGATGTGGCGGGTATCGTGGACGGTGCGGGCAAGGGCGAGATCGATCTGATTTGGCTGCTCGGGGCCGACGAAATCGACATGGCGGGTCTGGGGCAGGCTTTCGTGGTCTATCAGGGCCATCATGGGGATGCGGGCGCGCACCGGGCGGACGTGATTTTGCCGGGCGCGGCGTACACGGAAAAAGACGCCACCTGGGTCAATACCGAGGGCCGGGTGCAATTGGGCCGCCGGGCGGCGTATCCGCCTGGCGAGGCGCGGGAAGATTGGACCATTCTGCGGGCGTTCTCGGCCGTTGTGGACCAGCCCTTGCCCTACGACAACCTGGCGCAGCTGCGCCAACACATGGTTGAGGCGGTGCCGGGCCTTGGCGCCGTGGATGAGGTGGGTCCGGGTGAAATGGGCGCCTTCGGCGTTGCGGGCGAAGTGGGTGGCGCGCCGTTCGAAAGCCCGGTCACGGATTATTATCTGGCCAATGCCATCTGCCGCGCGTCACCGGTGATGGCGGAATGCAGCCGGCTGTATCTGGGTGGGGAAGAGGCAACGGGCACCGATGGCTGAATTCTGGTCCATATATCTGCTGCCGGGGATCATCATCCTGGCGCAAATTCTGGCCATCGTGGTGCCTTTGTTGATCACCATGGCCATGCTGACCTATGTGGAGCGCAAGGTCATGGCGGCCATGCAGTTGCGCCGGGGGCCCAACGTGGTGGGGCCGTTCGGGCTGTTGCAGGCCTTCGCCGACGGCGCCAAATTGTTCTTCAAGGAAACCGTGCTGCCCACGTCGGCCAACAAGATCATCTTCCTGATCGCGCCCATGTTGATGTTCCTGTTGAGCCTCGTGGCCTGGGCGGTCATCCCCTTCGATGACGGCCTTGTCCTGGCCGATATCAATGTCGGCATCTTGTACCTGTTCGCCATTTCGTCCCTGGGTGTTTACGGCATTGTCATGGCGGGCTGGGCCTCGAACTCCAAGTACCCGTTTCTCTCCGCCCTGCGCTCGGCCGCGCAGATGGTCAGTTACGAGGTCTCCATAGGCTTCGTGATTATCACCGTATTGCTGTGTGTCGGTTCCTTGAATGTTTCCGACGTGGTCCGCGCCCAGGCGGACGGGGTCTGGTTCTTCATTCCCCTGTTTCCCATGTTCATCATCTTTTTCATCTCCACCCTGGCGGAGACCAACCGTCACCCCTTTGACCTGCCCGAGGCCGAGGCGGAACTGGTGGCCGGCTATCAGGTTGAATATTCCTCCATGACCTTTGCCCTGTTCTTCCTGGGCGAATATATGAACATGATCCTGATGTCGGGCCTGACGGCGATCCTGTTCCTGGGCGGCTGGCTGCCGCCCTTCGATATCGCGCCGTTCAACTGGATCCCGGGCCCCATCTGGTTCTTCCTGAAGATCGCCTTTCTGTTGTTCGTCTTCATCTGGGTGCGGGCGACCCTGCCGCGCTACCGTTACGACCAGTTGATGCGCCTTGGCTGGAAGGTATTTCTGCCGTTCTCGCTGTTCTGGGTGGCGTTGACGGCCGGTGTGCTGGTGGCGTTCGATCTGGTGCCGCAAACATGAGGGGAGGCCGGACATGAGCTTCATGAGAAACAGCGTGCGCAGCCTGCTGCTGTGGGAAATCGTCGAAGGCATGGCGTTGACCTTCAGCTATATGTTCCGCAAAAAGGTGACCATCAATTACCCCTATGAAAAGGGCCCGCTCGGCCCGCGGTTCCGCGGCGAACATGCGCTGCGCCGCTACCCGAACGGTGAAGAGCGCTGCATCGCCTGCAAATTGTGCGAGGCGATCTGTCCCGCCCAGGCCATCACCATCGAGGCCGAACCCCGCGACGACGGCAGCCGCCGGACCACGCGTTACGACATCGACATGACCAAATGTATTTACTGCGGCTATTGCGAGGAAGCCTGCCCGGTGGATGCCATCGTGGAAGGCCCGAATTTTGAATTCGCCACGGAAAGCCGGGAAGAGCTGTTCTATGACAAGGACAAATTGCTGGCCAACGGCGAGCGGTGGGAGCGCGAGATCGCGGCCAATATCGCCGCCGATGCGCCGTATAGGTAGGAATGGATAGACTGGAATGATCCTGCAGGGACTGACATTCTATATCTTCGCGGCTGTTGCCGTCATGGCGGGCATGATGGTGGTTTCCGCCCGCAATCCCGTGCATTCGGTATTGTTCCTGATCTTGACGTTCTTCACCACGGCGGCACTGTTCGTGCTGATCGGGGCGGAGTTCCTGGCCATGGTGCTGGTCGTTGTCTATGTGGGCGCGGTCGCGGTGCTGTTCCTCTTCGTGGTGATGATGCTGGACATCAACTTCGTCGAAATGCGGGAAGGTTTCCTGCAATACATGCCCATCGGCGTTCTTGTGGGCATCATCTTGTTGGTGGAATTGTTGATGGTGCTGGGCACGGCGACCATGTCGCCGGAAATCATGGCCGTGGGAACCGAACCGATCCCGGACCTGGCCGATCGCCAGAACACCGCCGCCATCGGCGATGTGATCTATACCAAGTACATCTATGCGTTTCAGGCCGCCGGCATGATCCTGCTGGTCGCCATGGTCGGAGCGATTGTATTGACCCTGCGGCAACGGCCCGGGGTGCGCAAACAGGTTATTGCCGATCAATTGGCCCGGCGCCGGGAAGACGCGGTGGAGCTGAAAAAGGTTCAGCCGGGGCAGGGGATTTAAATGATCGATTTTCTGACAATTGGCCTGGGCCATTATCTGACGCTGGCGGCTGTGCTGTTCACCATCGGCATCTTCGGGATCTTTTTAAACCGCAAGAATGTCATCATTATTTTGATGTCCATCGAATTGATGCTGCTGGCGGTCAACATCAATCTGGTCTCGTTTTCAGCCTTTCTGAACGATCTGGTGGGCCAGATCTTCGCCATGTTCGTGCTGACGGTGGCGGCGGGCGAGGCGGCCATCGGCCTGGCCATCATCGTGGTTTACTTCCGCAACCGCGGCACCATCGAAGTCGAAGACATCAACCTGATGAAGGGCTGAGCGTTAAATGTATCACGCCATTGTCTTTCTGCCCCTGTTCGCCTTCCTGATCGTTGGCGCCTTGGGCCGTGTCCTGGGCGACCGGCCCTCGCAATGGATTACCTGCGGTGCCGTGATTACCTCCGCCGTGCTGTCATTGGTTGCCTTCTGGCAGGTCGCCCTGGGTGGTCAACCGGTGAAGGTGGAGCTCGCCACATGGATCGTCTCGGGCACCTTCGATGTCTCCTGGGCCTTGCGGATCGATCAATTGACCGCCGTGATGTTGGTGGTGGTCAACGGTGTTTCGGCCCTGGTGCATGTCTATTCCATTGGCTACATGTCCCACGATCCGCACAAGCCGCGTTTCATGGCCTTTTTGTCGCTGTTCACATTCGCCATGCTGATGCTGATCACGGCGGATAACTTCGTGCAAATGTTCTTCGGCTGGGAAGGCGTGGGCCTGGCCTCCTATCTGCTGATCGGTTTCTGGTATCACAAGCCCGAAGCCAATGCCGCCGCCATCAAGGCCTTTTTGGTCAACCGGATCGGCGATTTCGGCTTTGCCCTGGGCATCATGGCCATCTTCATGGTGTTCGGCTCGATGGATTTCGACACCGTGTTCGCCGCCTCGCCGGACCAGGTGGGCAAGACCTTCCAATTCCTGAGCTGGGAATGGGATGTGATGACCACGATCTGCATTCTGCTGTTTATCGGCGCCATGGGTAAATCGGCCCAGGTCCCCCTGCACACCTGGCTGCCCGACGCCATGGAAGGCCCGACCCCGGTCAGCGCCCTGATCCATGCCGCGACCATGGTGACGGCCGGCGTGTTCCTGGTGGCGCGCTGCTCGCCGATGTTCGAATTCTCGCCGACGGCGTTGGTGGTGGTGACCATTGTCGGCGCTTGCACGGCCTTCTTCGCCGCCACGGTCGGTTTGGTGCAGAACGATATCAAGCGGGTAATCGCCTATTCCACATGCAGCCAGTTGGGCTACATGTTCTTTGCCCTGGGCGTCGGCGCCTACAAGGTGGCGATCTTCCATCTCTTCACACATGCCTTCTTCAAGGCGTTGTTGTTCCTCGGCTCCGGCTCGGTCATCCATGCCATGTCCGATGAACAGGACATGCGGCGCATGGGCGGAATTTATAAATACATCCCGCAAACCTATGTGATGATGTGGATCGGCTCCCTGGCCCTGGCCGGACTGCCTATCTTCGCCGGTTTCTATTCCAAGGACGCGATCCTGGAGTCCGCTTTCGCCGCCCACACCGGGGCCGGTCAATTCGCCTTCTATCTGGGGCTGGCGGCGGCGGTTATGACGGCGTTTTATTCCTGGCGCCTGTTATTCATGACCTTCCACGGCGAGCCCCGGGCCAGCCAGGAGGTGATGAGCCATATACATGAATCGCCCTGGTCCATGCTGGTGCCGCTGTATTTCCTGGCCGCCGGGTCCATCGGCTCCGGCTTCCTGTTCAATCACTATTTCGTCGGGGAGGGCCATGTCGCGTTCTGGGGCACGGCCATCTTCACGGCGCCGGGCAACCAAATCATGGAGGCCTTCCATCATGTTCCCACCTGGGTCGCCGTCGCGCCGATCGCGGCGTGCGTGATTGGAATTTCCCTGGCCTGGCATTTCTATATCCGGCGCACGGACATTCCGGCAAACCTGGCCAAGCTGCACCACGAGGCCTATCTGTTCCTGCTGAACAAATGGTATTTCGACGAATTGTACGACCTGATCTTCGTCAATCCGGCGAAACGGCTGGGGCGGCTGTTGTGGAAGGGCGGTGATGGCCGCATCATTGACGGCTACGGCCCCGACGGCATCGCGGCAACCGTGATACGTGTTGCCCGAAGAGCCTCGGCCCTGCAAAGCGGCTATCTCTATCACTATGCCTTCGCCATGTTGATTGGCGTCGCCGTGCTGGTGACCCTGTTCTATACCTCCGCCGGCGGGGGGCACTAGAGCATGACCGACTGGCCCCTTTTGAGCCTGGCGACATTCCTGCCCCTGGTGGGCGCGGCGTTCATTTTTCTGTTTGCCCAGGGGGGTGATGCGGAGGCGGACCGCAATTCCAAAAGCGTCGCGTTGATGACCACGGTGCTGACGTTTTTGGTCAGCCTGGTGATCTGGGTCAACTTCGACAACGGCACGGCGGATTTTCAGTTCATCGAACGCTATGCCTGGCTGGGCGGCAATATTGACTACCGCATGGGCGTGGACGGCATTTCCATGCTGTTCGTGGTGCTGACGGCGTTTTTGATGCCGATTTGTATCCTGGCTTCATGGAAAACCATAACGGTGCGGGTGCGGGAATATATGATCGCCTTCCTGCTGCTGGAATGCATGATGATCGGTGTGTTCTGCGCCCTGGATTTCGTGCTGTTCTATCTGTTCTTCGAAGGCGGCCTGATCCCGATGTTCCTGATTATCGGCGTCTGGGGCGGGGAGCGGCGGGTTTATTCATCGTTCAAGTTCTTCCTCTACACCCTGCTCGGCTCCGTGCTGCTGCTGCTGGCGCTGATTTATATGTATTTCGAGGCCGGGACGACGGATATCCCGACCTTGATGGCGCATGGCTTCACGGCCGAGGCACAGACCTGGTTGTGGCTCGCCTTCTTCGCCTCGTTTGCGGTGAAGATGCCCATGTGGCCGGTGCATACCTGGCTGCCCGATGCCCATGTGGAGGCGCCGACCGCGGGCTCGGTCATATTGGCCGGGGTATTGTTGAAGATGGGCGGCTATGGCTTCCTGCGGTTCTCTCTGCCCATGCTGCCCTTGGCCTCCGATCTGTTCGTGCCGCTGATCTTTACGCTCTCGGTGGTGGCGGTGATTTACACCTCCCTGGTCGCCCTGATGCAGGAGGATATGAAGAAGCTGATTGCCTATTCCTCCGTCGCCCACATGGGTTTCGTGACCATTGGCATTTTTACCTTCAATACCCAAGGCATCGAAGGCGGCATCTTCCAGATGCTCAGCCACGGTATCGTCTCGGCCGCGCTGTTCCTCTGTGTCGGCGTGGTCTATGACCGCATCCACAGCCGGGAGATTGCCCGTTATGGCGGCCTGGTCAACCGAATGCCGCTCTATGCCTTCACCTTCATGGTGTTCATGCTGGCTTCGGTCGGCCTGCCGGGAACCGCCGGGTTTGTCGGTGAAATTCTGATTCTGGTTGGCGTTTATCAAGTCAATACCTGGGTCGCGGCGCTGGCGGCGCTTGGTGTGATCCTGGGCGCGGCCTATATGCTGTGGCTTTATCGGCGGACGGTATTTGGGCGGCTGGAAAAAGACGACCTGAAACAGATCATGGACATGGACGGGCGAGAGATTGCCATCTTCGCGCCGTTGGTCGTGCTGGCCATCCTCATGGGGGTTTATCCCGCACCATTCCTGGATGTCATGCATGTCTCGGTCGATCATTTGATTCAACAATATCAGACGGCAATGCAGGCGGCGGCGGACGGCCTGCCGCGGCTGGCGGCGAAATAGGGAAGCGGGAAGATGTCTTTCGCACATGATTACGCCACGGCGGCGCCGGAGATTTTTCTGGCGATCGCGGCCATGGGCCTGTTGATGCTGGGCGTGTTCCGGGGCAATGGCTCGACCCGGTTGTTGAGCTGGTTGGCAGTGCTGTGTTTCGCCATCACCCTGATCATGGTGCTGCGGGCACCCGAGGCCTCCGCGGTCAGTTTTGCCGGCATGTATGTGGCTGACGGCTTTACCGCTTTCGCCAAGGCGTTGGTGCTGATCGCCTCGGCCGCCGGTTTGATCATGTCGCTTGGTTATATCAAGGAAGAGGGCATGAACCGGTTCGAGTATCCGGTGCTGTTTGTGCTGGCCACCCTTGGCATGCTGATGATGATCTCGGCCAATGACCTGATTGCGCTGTATATGGGGATTGAGCTGCAAAGCCTCTCGCTATACGTCATCGCCGCCTTCAAGCGGGATAGCCTGCGCTCGACCGAAGCCGGCTTGAAGTATTTCGTCCTCGGCGCGCTGTCATCGGGGATGTTGCTGTATGGCTGCTCGCTGATCTACGGCTTCACGGGCGCCACCGGCTTTGACGCGATCGCCACCGCCATGCGGGGCCAGGAACATGCCTCCATCGGCCTGATCGTGGGCATCGTCTTCCTTTGCGCCGGCTTGGCTTTCAAGGTTTCGGCCGTGCCGTTCCATATGTGGACGCCGGATGTTTATGAAGGCGCGCCGACCCCGGTCACGGCCTTTTTCGCCATTGCCCCGAAAGTCGCGGGGTTGGCATTGTTCATGCGGGCTCTGATCGTGCCGTTCCTGGCGATCAGCGCCGATTGGCAGCAGATCATAATCGTCATCTCCGTTGCCTCCATGCTGCTCGGCGCCTTTGCCGCCATCTGGCAGGACAATATCAAGCGTCTGATGGCCTATTCCTCCATCGGCCACGTGGGCTATGCCCTGATCGGCCTGGCCGCGGGTAGCGCCGAGGGGGTGCGCGGCGTGCTGATCTATCTGACGATTTACGTCGTCATGAATATTGGTACTTTTGCCTGCATTCTGTGCATGCGGCGGCGGACCGGCATGGTTGAAGGCATCTCGGATCTGGCCGGATTGTCGAAGAGCAGCCCGTTGATGGCCCTGGCCTTGGCGATCTTCATGTTCTCCATGGCCGGCATTCCGCCCTTGGGTGGCTTCTTTGGGAAATTCTATGTTTTCATCGCCGCCGTGAACGCCGAATTGTACGCCCTCGCGGTGATTGGCGTGCTGTCCAGCGTGGTCGGGTCTTTCTATTATCTGCGGATTATCAAAATCATGTACTTCGATGAGCCGGCGGAGCCTTTCGAGGGGCCCATGAGCTTCGAAATGCGCGCCATCATCGGGGTGTGCGGTGTTTTCATCGTATTCTTCGCTTTTTATACCGCGCCGCTGGTCGCCTCGGCGCAGATTGCCGCGTCCGCCCTTATTCCGTGAAGGGTGCCGTGACGGAACTGCCGGCATTTTTTCAGCCGATCTATCTCGACAGCGTCACCTCCACCAACGATGAAGTAAAACAGCGCGCCCGCGACGGCGCGCCGGAGGGCACGTTGGTGGTCGCTGGCGAAC
>JAPYPT010000344.1 GCA_029937535.1 Alphaproteobacteria bacterium | reverse complement strand
ACCCTGGTGCGGGTGTTGAAGGAGGAAACCGGCCTGCCCGTGCACTTCCACACCCACGACACCTCCGGCATCGCCGCCGCCTCCGTGCTGGCGGCGGCGGAGGCGGGCGCGGACGCGGTGGACTTGGCCATGGATTCCCTCTCCGGCCTGACTTCCCAGCCCAACCTGGGTTCCGTCGCCGGTGTGTTGCGCGGAGGCGCCCGGGATACCGGTCTTGATGCGGGCCAGATCCGCGCCTTCTCCGATTATTGGGAAGGGGTGCGGGCGCAATACGCCGCTTTCGAAAGCGATCTGCGCTTTGGCGCGTCCGAGGTCTATCTCCACGAAATGCCCGGCGGGCAGTTCACCAACCTAAAAGAGCAAGCCCGCGGCTTGGGCCTCGAGGAACGCTGGCACGAGGTGGCCCGCGCCTATGCGGAGGTGAACCAGATGCTGGGCGATATCGTCAAGGTGACGCCGTCATCGAAAATGGTTGGCGATATGGCTTTGATGATGGTCAGCGCCGATTTGAGCCGGGCAGAGGTGGAGGACCCGGATAGGGAAATCGCCTTCCCGGAATCCGTGCGCGCCTTCTTCAGGGGCGAACTAGGCCAGCCGCCGGGCGGATTTCCCGCCGCCCTGCAAAAAAAGGTTCTGGCCGGCGAGACCGCCATGACCAACCGCCCCGGCGCCAATCTGCCGCCCGCCGACCTGGACGCCCTGCGCGGGGAGGCGGAAAAGGCAGTGGCCCGCCGTATCACCGACGAGGAGTTCAATTCCTTCCTCATGTACCCGGATGTCTTCACCGACTATGCCGCCCACCGCCGCGAATTCGGCCCCGTGGATGTACTGCCCACCAAGACCTTCTTCTATGGCATGCAGCCCGACGAGGAGATAACGGTGGACCTGGAAGCCGGCAAAAGCCTGGTCATCCGCCGCCAGGCGGTGGGCGAGATTGACGATGAGGGCTTCGTTAAGTTCTTCTTCGAACTGAACGGCCAGCCCCGCACCATCAAGATCGCCAACCGCCAGGCCGCGGCCGCCGTGGAACGCCATCCGCAAGCGGACGAAAACAATCCCGACCACGTTCCCGCTCCCATGCCCGGCGTGATCGGCGCCATTGCCGTCAGCGAAGGCCAAGCGGTGGAAAGCGGCGATCTGCTCCTGACCATCGAAGCCATGAAAATGGAAACCGCCATCCGCGCCGCCCGCCCCGGCACCATTGACGCCATCACGGTCAAATCCGGCATGTCCGTTGACGCCAAGGATCTTCTGTTGGAGTACGTGGTGGAACCTTTGTAAGGTCAAACGGCTGTTACGTTTTTCCAAATTGCGGCGGGCGTTTTTCGAGGAAGGCTTGCATGCCTTCGCGGGCGTCCGGGGAGAGGATTAGCTGGGCCTGGTTGCGGTGTTCGAAATCCAGAGCGGCGGTGAGTGGGGCGCCGGCCGGGCCCTGGATGCCCCGCTTGATCGCCGCCAACGCCTGGGGCGGCCCGGCGGCCAGGCGTTCGGCGAAGGCCCGGACCTGATCGTGGAAGGTGTCGAGTGGGTAAAGCTGGTTCAGCAGGCCCAGGCGATGGGCTTCCTCGGCGCTGATCCGCTCGCCGGTCATCATCAGCTCCATCGCCTTGGCGGCGCCCACCAGGCGGACCAGGCTGTCGAAGCCGCCCCAATCGGGGATCAGGCCGATCTTCACGAAGCTTTCCGAAAACAGCGTCTTCTCGCAGCCCAGGCGCATGTCGCAGGCCAGGGCCAGGTTCATGCCGCCGCCCGCCGCCGGGCCGTTCACCGCCGCGATCACCGGTTGCGGCATCCCGCGCAGCAGGGTGACCACCTTTTCCACCGTGCCCAAATGGCTTTCCAGCACCGAGGTATCGCTGTCCGCCTGCCATCTCGCCATGGCCGCGATATCCCCGCCCGCGCAAAACGCCCGCCCGGCGCCGGTGATCACCACGCAGCGCACGTCGTTGTCCGCTGCATAGCCAGTCAGGCCGTCCAACAGACGCTCCCGCATGTCGCCGGCCAGGGCGTTCATGGCCTCGGGCCGGTTCAAGGTGATGGTGGCGACATGGTCCGTGACGTCGAACAGAATTTGCGGCGTATCCATGGAGCTCTCCTAGCGGGGTTACCTGCCCCATCCTAGCACGGCAGCCATATACACCGCACACCTTGGGCTTGCGGCAATGGCGGGGCCGGGCCATCATGCGGGCCTGTTGGTAGGGTGGAGGAAGAAAGATGCATGATTTAATCATCCGTAACGCGCGGATCGCCGATGGATTGGGCAATCCGTTGATCGAAGGCGATCTGGCGGTAAAGGACGGACGTGTCGTTGCCGTTGGCGAAGTCACGGCCGATGCCCGCGAAAGCGTGGATGCGGGCGGCATGGTGCTGGCGCCCGGCGTCATTGATCTGCATACCCATTACGATGCGCAACTGACCTGGGATCAAACCGCCTCCCCCGCGGGCGCCTTGGGCGTCACGACGGTGGTGGTGGGCAATTGCGGCTTTGGCATCGCGCCCGCACCCCCCGCCCACCGGGACGCCATTCTGGCCAATCTGGCGGAGGTGGAGGGCATGTCCCTGGCCTCGCTCAAGGCCGGCACGGATACCAACTACGAAAGTTTCGGCGAATATCTCGATCTGTTGAAGCGCAAGGGCGTGTACCCAAACGTCGCCGTGCTGGCCTCGCACACGGTGTTCCGCACGGCGGTCATGGGCGACGAGGGCTCGACCCGCACCGCCACGGCGGACGAACTGGCGCAAATCGTCGCCCTGTTCCGTGAGGCCATGGACGCGGGCGCGGTGGGGCTGGGTTCGTCCAGCAATGAAAATCACCGAGGGGCGGGCGGTTTTCCCATCGCCTCGCGGCTGGCGGACGACGACGAATTCCGCGCTCTGGTTTCGGTCCTGGCGGACTATGATCACGGCGTCTTCATGGCGACGTTCGGCGAGGCCCACGGCATCCCGTTCCTCGAAGAGATGACCGAGCTGAGCGGCCGTCCGGGCTTTTATGCGCCGATGTTCTATTACTCCCACCAACCGGAGCGGGCCGCCACTATCATGGCCCAGGCGGAGGCGGCACGCGGGCGCGGCCTGCCGGTCTATACCCAAGGCTCCTGCCAGCCCTTGAGCCTGAGCTTCACCCTGGACCGCGCCTATGTCCTCAAGGCCATGGAACATTGGCCCGCAACCGAGGATTACGGCGAGTTGCGGGAGATCTTCAAGGACCCCGGCTTCCGCGATGCGTTCCGCCAAACCCTGGCGTCCGCGAACAGCCAGCACGTTTTCAAGGGCCGCTGGGATTGGGTGCCCATTACCATCGCTGGGCTGGAGAAGAATAAGGACCTGGAAGGACGCACCGTGGCGGAGGTTGCCGCCGAACGCAACGTGGATCCGCTGGATTTCTTCCTGGACCTGAGCCTGGAAGAGGATTTCGCCACCAAGTACACCTTCTATTTGCTGAACATGGAGGAAGACGGAGTCGCCCCGTTGTTGCTTAATGACGGCACCCTGATCAGCCTGTCCGATGCCGGGGCCCACAACTCCCTGCTGTGCGATGCCGGGTACGCTATGTATTTGTTCGGCCACTGGAGCCGCGACAAGGGCCTGTTCGACCTGGCCACGGCGATCCGAAAGGTTACCTCGGACCCGGCGGATACCTTCGGCATCGTGGACCGGGGGCAACTGACGCCGGGCGCCTGGGCCGACATGATCCTGTTCGATCCCGACACCATCTCCATCACCAAGATGGAGCGGCATTTCGACCTGCCGGCGGGCGGCGAACGTCTGCTGCGCCGGGCGCCGGGCCTGAAAGGCACCTGGGTTAATGGGGTTCAGGTTTTTGACGGCGAGAATTATCTCGAGGTGGAAGCACCGGGCGAGGTCTTGACCACGTTCGCCAGCGGCCTACCCACTTTAGGCATGGGCGCGAACCGGGCGGCGGCCGAGTAATTGTTGAAAGGATAATTGACCCATGCAGGCGGGAAAATGGGGCGTCTGGTACGCCCCCAACAGAATGCCAATTGAGGATATCGACCGTCTGGCGCGGGAGGTCGAGGGCCATGGCTATGATGTGCTGTGGTACCCGGAGGCCATGGCGTACGAGGCCATGGCGCTGGGCGGCTATTTGCTGGGCCGAACCACGAAGCTGACCCTGGCCACGGGCATCGCCAATATCTACGCCCGCGATGCCTCCGCCGCCATGCAAGGACACAACACCCTGAACAGCCTTTATAACGGGCGCTTCATCCTTGGGCTCGGGGTCTCCCATATCCCCATTGTGGAGGCTGCGCGCGGCCATGATTACGGCAAGCCCATCGGCGCCATGCGCGCCTATCTCGAGGCCATGGCGGCGGCCCCAGTGCAGATCAAGGCGGCGCGGCGGCAGGTCGTGCTGGCCGCATTGGGGCCAAAAATGCTGGCGCTTTCCGCTGAACTGGCCGACGGCGCCCTGCCTTACAATGTCACGCCCGAACATACCGCGCGGGCCCGCGAAATCCTTGGCCCCGGCAAGGCGCTGTGCGTGGAACAGAAAATCTGTCTGACGGAGGACCCCGCCACGGCGCGGGAGGTCGCCGCCGCCCAGTTGAAGATGTATCTGGGCCTGCCCAACTACCGCAACTGCTGGCTTGCCCTGGGCTTTACCGAGGACGAGCTGTCGGGCCGGGGCAGCGACCGCTTTCTCGACGCCATGGTCGCCTGGGGTTCGGAAGATGCCATCCGCGCCCGCCTACAGGAACATTTCGACGCCGGCGCGGACCATGTTGCCATTCAACCGTTCGATCCGGGCGGTGGATCATCACCGGACTGGAATGCCCTGGCCACATTCGCGCCGGGCGGCTAATAATACCGAAATAACCAAATTAGGAGAGCAAACCATGAGCGTTGTCAGTGTCGTCGCCATTATCACCACCCAGCCGGGCAAGCGGGATGAAGTCCTGGCC
>JAPYPT010000525.1 GCA_029937535.1 Alphaproteobacteria bacterium | reverse complement strand
CTTTAATTACTCTCTGTGCCCTCTGTGCCTCAGTGGCGAATTCATCCTTCGCCGCCGCCGCCACACCGAAGAAACCTAACGTCATCGTCATCCTTGGCGATGACATGGGCATCGATTCGGTTTTGGCTTTTAATCCGAAGCTGGGTTTGAAGACGCCGGCAATTGACCGGCTGGCTAGCGAGGGGATGAGTTTTATGGACGCGCATTCGACGTCCGGCGTGTGTTCGCCCACGCGCTATGGGTTGTTGACGGGGCGTTATAATTGGCGGAGTCGGCTTAAGCGCGGCATTGTGGGTGCGTGGGAACGGCCGCTCATTGCGGATAAACGCATCACATTGCCGGAGTTGTTTCGCGACAAGGGCTACGACACTTGTATGATTGGCAAATGGCATCTCGGCTGGCGATGGCCGAAGAAGGGCGGCGGGGTCACGGAGAAGCTCGGGCAAATTGATTTTACCAAACCCATCAAGGGCGGGCCGGTTGACCACGGCTTCAATTATTATTACGGCGACGACGTGCCCAACTGGCCGCCCTTCGCGTGGCGCGAGAATGACCGGATGCTCACCCCGCCCGTGCTCAAGCTCAAGGGCGGCGCACTGGGCAACGGCCCCGCCGACCCGCGCTGGGATCTCACCGCCGTGCTGCTCGACTATGGAAAGCGCTGCGCTGAATATGTGCGCGACCGCAAGGGCAAGGAGCAGCCGTTCTTTTTATATTTCCCGATGCCCTCGCCGCACACGCCCATCGCGCCGGGCGGCAAGTTCAAAGGCATCACCAGCATTAGCCCGTACGCGGATTTTTTGGTGGAGACCGACTGGGCAGTTGGCGAAATCCTGAAGGCGCTGGACGACACCGGCCAAGCCGACAGCACCGTCGTTATTTTCACCTGCGACAACGGCACCTCACCTCAAGCAAAGTTTGCGCAATTGGAATCTAAGAACGTGCGGCTCCGCGTCAACTGGCGCGGTTGGAAAGCCGACGCCTACGAAGGCGGCCATCGCGTGCCCTTCATCGTGCGCTGGCCCGGCCATATCAAACCCGGAACGCGCAGCCATAAGACCATCGTGCTCACTGACATCATGGCCACCTGCGCCGGCATCCTCGGCATCAC
>JAPYPT010000524.1 GCA_029937535.1 Alphaproteobacteria bacterium | reverse complement strand
ATCATGATTCTAGTGGGTGGCCGGGAGGGGGAGCGGGCGGTTCAGACTGCATTGAAAATGCTCCAGAAACTGTTAGGTGATTTCGTGTCGTTTTCCCTCTCCGATGATCAACGTCAGGTGCAAGACATCATCCGCCGCGTGGCCGCCGACAAAGTGGCCCCCCGCGCCGCCGCCATTGATGCGGATGCAATCTATCCCCAGGATATGTTCGATTTACTGCGGGATCTCGGCCTCTTCACCCTGCCCTTTCCCAGCCAGTACGGCGGCCAGGTCGAGGGTGGCGGCAGCATGCTTTCGGCCTGCGTCGCGGTGGAAGAGCTGTGCCGGGTTTGCTACAACACCGCCTATCTGCTGATCGTGCAATGGGTGCCATTCGGGGCCATTCTTGCGGGCGGCAGTCAGGCCCAAAAGGACCGCTACCTGCCCGGCCTGGCCAGTGGCGATCTGCGCGGCGCGATCTCCACCACGGAGGCACAAAGCGGCTCGGACGTGGCCGGCATCCGCACCAAGGCGGACCGGGTGGAGGGCGGCTATTGCCTGAACGGGGCCAAGATCTGGTGCACCAATTCCTCCGTAGCGGATTTCATTCTGGTGGCGGCGCGTATTGACCAAGAAGCGGACGCGGCGAAGCGCGGCGCCCTGAACCTCTTCATCGTCGAGCGGGATGCACCGGGCTTCACCATCGGGCCGGCGGAAAACAAGATGGGCGCCCGCGGCGTGCCGTCCTGTCCGCTGTTCCTCGACGATGTCTTCGTGGCCGAGGAAAACCGCCTTGGACCCGAGGGCCTGGGCTTCAAAATCGTCATGGAGGCCTTCAACCAATCCCGCCCCATTATCGGGGCCCGTGGCGTTGGCCTGGCCCAGGGCGCCATGGACCTGGCCGTCGATTTCGTGCGCCAGCGCACCGCCTTCGGCCAGCAGGTCAGCGATTTTCAAGGCGTGCGCTGGATGATCGCCGACATGGCGATCCAGACGGAAGCCGCGCGCGGCCTGGTCTACCGGGCGGCGGCAATGGTTGATGAGGGCATTTCCGGTACAGAGCTGTCGCAAGCGGCGGCCATCGCCAAGGCCCAGGCCACGGATACGGCCATGGCCGTGGCCACGGACGCGG
>JAPYPT010000343.1 GCA_029937535.1 Alphaproteobacteria bacterium | reverse complement strand
GCTGCATTATCTGGACAAGGTGGTGGATATTGATCAATCCCCCATTGGCCGCACGCCGCGCTCCAACCCCGCTACCTATACGGGCGCCTTCACGCCGATCCGGGAATGGTTCGCCTCTCTGCCCGAATCCGAGGCCCGGGGCTACAAGCCCGGACGTTTTTCATTCAACGTCAAGGGCGGGCGCTGCGAGGCCTGTCAGGGTGACGGTCTGGTAAAGATCGAAATGCACTTTCTGCCCGACATCTATGTGCAATGCGACGTCTGCCTGGGCCGGCGCTATAACCGGGAAACGCTGGAAATTCAGTTCCGGGGCAAATCCATAGCCGATGTGTTGGACATGACCGTGGACGAGGGCGCTGAATTCTTCAAGGCGGTACCCCAGGTGCGCGACAAGATGGTCACCTTGCAGCGTGTCGGGCTGGGCTATATCCATGTGGGCCAGCAGGCCACGACCCTGTCGGGCGGCGAGGCGCAGCGGGTCAAACTGGCCAAGGAGCTGGCCAAGCGGGCAACGGGGCGGACGCTGTATATTCTCGATGAGCCGACCACGGGGCTGCATTTCGACGATGTGCGCAAGTTGCTGGAGGTGCTGCATACCCTGGTCGAGTCCGGCAATACCATGATCGTCATCGAACATAATCTGGAGGTCATCAAGACCGCCGATTGGGTCATCGATCTGGGCCCCGAAGGCGGCTCGGGCGGCGGCCGTATCGTCGCCGAGGGCACGCCGGAGGCCGTGGCAAAGGTGGCGGAGAGCTATACCGGGCAGTATCTGAAGGAATTATTGGGACGCCCGGCGGCCTTGCCGGCGCCTAGCAAGGTGAAGACCGCGGCGAAGCCGGCTGTGAAGGCCAAGAGGAAAGCAAAGCTGGGAACCAAGACCAAGCGGAAAACGGCGGCATGAACCAGACCCTGCCCGTTCTGCGCCTGGGAATTGACGTCGGCGGCACCAACACCGATGCGGTTTTGATGGAAGGCGACCAGGTCATCGCCTGGCACAAGGTGGCGACGGGCGCGGGCATCTCGGATGCCATTGTCACCGCCGCGTCCGCCGTGCTGGACCGGGCCGGCGCGGTGCCGGAACAGATCTTTGCCGTCATGCTGGGCACCACCCAATTTACCAACGCGGTAATCGAACGCCGCCGCCTCAATCCCGTGGCCGTCATGCGCCTGGCCGCCCCCGCCACCACCGCCGTGCCGCCCATGTCCGATTGGCCCGAAGATCTAGCGGCGGTGATCGGGGAAAACCACTATCTGTTGCGCGGCGGTCTGGAATTCGACGGCCGCGAAATCTCCGCCCTGGACGAGGCCGAGATCAACGCGGCGGCGGCGGAGATGGCCGCCCGGAAAATTGGCGCCGTGGCCATTACGTCGGTCTTTTCGCCCCTGGACGGAGACATGGAGCGCCGGGCCGAGAGCATTTTGCGCGGGCACCTGCCCCATGCCGCCATCACCCTGTCGCACCGCATCGGCCGCATCGGGCTGTTGGAGCGGGAAAATGCGGCGATCCTGAATGCCGCTCTGTCCGGTCTGGCGGAGCGCGTGCTGGATGCGTTCACCATGGCCATCCGCAAGCTTGGCCTCGAGGCGCCATTGTACATCAGCCAGAACGACGGCACCTTGATGACCGTGGCCCGTGCGGTGCGCTACCCGGTCCTGACCTTCGCCTCCGGGCCGACCAATTCCATGCGCGGCGCGGCCGTGCTGTCGGGCCTGGATGACGCCCTGGTGGTCGATATTGGCGGCACCACCACGGATATTGGCCTATTGCTGGACGGCTTTCCCCGCGAGGCCGCCATGACCGTGGATGTGGGCGGGGTGCGCACCAATTTCCGCATGCCGGATTTGCTGGCCCTGGGCCTTGGCGGCGGCAGTCTGGTGTATGACGACGGCGCCCGGGTCGGTCCGGAATCCGTCGGTTTCGAATTGGCACAACGCGCCCTGGTGTTCGGCGGCGACAGCATCACCATGAGCGACATGGCGGTCGCCGCCGGGGGGATGGAGTTGGGCGCGCGGGACAAGGTTGCCGCCATTACCTTCGCCGATGCCGCCCTGGCCACGGCCAGCGCCATGATCGAACGGGCGCTGGACCGTGTCCGGCCCTCTGCCGCCGTGTTGCCGGTGATCCTGGTCGGCGGCGGCGCGCCATTGCTGGGGGGTCGGACCATCGGCGGCGGCGAGATCGTGCGGCCGGAGCATGGCCAGGTCGCCAACGCCATCGGCGCCTCCATCGCCATGGTCGGCGGCGAGTGCGACCGGATATTTTCCCTGGACGGCAGCAGCCGCGAGGAAGCGGTCGACGCCGCCAAGGCGGAAGCGTCCGCCCAGGCACGGGAAGCCGGCGCCGATGCGGCGAGCATCCGTATCGTCGAACTGGACGAAATTCCCTTGAGCTACATGCCCGGCAATGTTACCCGCCTGCGGGCCAAGGCGGTCGGCGATCTGGCGGATGCAAGGACGGGGACGGCGCCATGATCAAGATCGGCCTGGATGATCTTGAGGACCTCGCCCTGGGCGCAACCTTCCTGGGCACGGGTGGCGGCGGTGATCCTTATATCGCTACCCTGATGACCCGCCGTGCCATTGAAACCCACGGCCCGGTCACCATGCTGACACTGGACGAATTGGCCGACGATGATCTGGTTTTTGCCTGCGGCAATCTGGGCGCGCCGACTGTCGCCATTGAAAAAATCATGGGCATCGACCAGCCCCCCGCCGCCGTCCTGGCCCTGGAAAAGCATCTGGGCCGCCGGGCCGATGCCTTGATGGCGTTCGAGGCGGGGGGGTCCAACTCCATGATGCCCCTTTACATCGCCGCCACCCTGGGCAAGCCAATCGTCGATGCGGACGGCATGGGGCGGGCCTTTCCGGAAATGCAGATGGTGACATTTTCGATCTACGGCGCCTCCGGCTCGCCCTTCGCCCTGGCCTCGGAACATGGGGATACCGTTATCCTGGATATCGATGACGACAAAAGGGCCGAATACCTCGCCCGCGGCATCGCCATCCGCATGGGCGCGCGCTCGGCCAAGGCCTCCTACCCCATGGACGGCAAGACGGCGCGCCGGGTGGCCATTCCCGGCACCACGTCCCTGTGCCAGGCCATCGGCGCGAATTTACGTCAGTCACGGGCGCAAAACCGCGAACCCTTCGCCGCCCTGATCGAGATGCTGTCGGGTACCCACTACGGCCATGCCAAGGTGCTGTATGCGGGTAAGGTCACCGATCTCTCCCGCGAGACCCGGGACGGCTGGGCCATGGGCAAGGTCGTCATTGCCGGCGATGACGGCGCGCCGCTGGAAATTCAATTCCAAAACGAATTCCTCTCCGCCCGTCAGGGCGGCAGCCTGCGGGCCATTGTCCCGGACCTGGTTTGCATTCTGGACAGCGAAATGGCCCAGCCCATCACCACCGAGCGTCTGCGCTATGGCCAGCGGGTCACGGTCATGGCCGTCTCCGCCCCGCCCATCATGCGCACGGAAGCGGCCCTGGCGGTGTTCGGCCCGGCCGGCTTCGGCATGGAGGATAATTTTGTTCCGGTGGAAGATTTGGAATAGGAAGGCCGATAGTATGAAGGGTTTGAAACTTGCCGTATATCTCGTCGTTGGCATTGCAGTGGTCATCGGACTGCTGGTTTTGGTGGCCGGGCGCGAGAAAACCCTGGCGATTATTTTCGGACCCATGGATTTGAAACCTGTCGATTTCGCCGCGCTTCGCCTGGCGGACAAGCCGAACCAGTTCCTGGTCTGCCCGCCCGATTTCTGCGCCGACACGGCGCATTTGACGAGCCCTGTTTTCCCCGGCTCGGCGGAGCAGTTGAAACAGCGCTGGATGGCCATGGTGGAAAAGCAGCCCCGCGTTGAGGCCGGCGCGGCGGACGAGGCGGCGATGCAGTATGAATTCATCCAGCGATCGAAGCTGGTGGGTTATCCCGACAGCATCACGGTGCGGTTTATCGCCCTGGATGAGGGCAAGGCGACCCTGGCCATCTACAGCCGCTCGCACTACGGCCGCAGCGATTTCGGGGTGAACGAGGCCCGCGTCCGCGCTTGGTTGGCGGCGCTGGCCGGATCGTGATAGGAGCATCGCATGGTTAGCAAACAGGATATTCAAACCTTCGCCGACGACGGCGTCATGGTAATACGAAATTTGGTCTCGCCGGACTGGTTGACCCGCATCGCCGAGGCCATTGAGCGGGACATCGCCGAACCCGCGCCCTTTGTCCATGGCTATGCCGCCGAGAATGGGCGGGGCCGTTTCCACGGCAATTTGCGGGTTTGGGAACATGACGATGTCTTTCGCGAATTTTGCCTGAATTCGCCGCTTCCCGCCTTGGCCGCGCAAATCATGGCGTGCGACCGGGTCAATCTGTTGTATGACCAGCTTTTCGTCAAGGAACCGGGCACGCCGAACCCGACCCGCTGGCACAACGACCAGCCCTATTGGCCGATCCGGGGCCATCAGGTGGTCTCGTTCTGGTTCTCGCCGGACCCGGTGACCGCCGAAAGCGGCGCCCTGGAATTCATTCGCGGCTCCCACAAATGGGGCAAGATGTTCCAACCGGAACGCTTCGGCGATACCAAGGGACATGATGATTACGAGCGTAACCCGAACTATGTGGACATGCCCGATGTGGACGCCGCGCGCGGCGATTATGATATCGTTACCTGGGACCTGGAGCCGGGCGATGCCTATGTGTTCCACGCCCTGACCGTGCATGGCGCGGGCGGAAATTTACGGGATGATGTGCGCCGGCGCGGCTACACCGTGCGCTATGTGGGCGATGACATCCGCTACGACACCCGCCCCGGCACCAACATACATCTGCGCAGTACCACCTATGCCGATGGCGACCGGCTCACGGCGCCGCTGTATCCACCGGTCTGGCCGCAATAGCCCTAGAGCAACCCGCATTCAATTGGATTCCACACTACACGACAGTATTGCTGAGA
>JAPYPT010000342.1 GCA_029937535.1 Alphaproteobacteria bacterium | reverse complement strand
CAAGAGCAGGTTACCGAGCAGGTCGTCAGCGCGCTGGCGATTTCCGTCAGCGCGGCGGAGCAGGACCGTGCGTTTCGCAAGCCAACCGAAAATCTTGACGCCTATGATTTCGTGCTTCGTGGCATGAACTTTCACAGGCGCTGGTCCAAGGAGAACAACCGAAAAGCTCTGCAAATGTTTGAACGGGCCCTGGACCTCGATCCAAGCTATGCCGACGCCTATGCCGGTCTTGCCTGGTCACATGTGCACGACTTCAATTTTCAATGGAGTGATGATCCCACGGCGTCTCTTGCCTTGGCCCACGAATTTGCCACCAAAGCTATTGCTCTCGATCATACGCTGGCGAAGGCCTACACCGTTTTGGGCGATGTCCTGGCATGGTCCCGCAAGCAGGACGAGGCTGTTGCGGCGGGGTGGCGAGCCGTGCAGTTAAGTCCCAATGATGCCGATGCTCAAATGATGTTGGCGACATATCTGGGATTTCAGGGTTCGGGTGAGGCGGCGGTTAAAGTTGCGCGGCGTGCGCTACGCCTCAATCCAAAAGGGGATTGGCCTTACTACGTGGCTTTGGGGCAAGGCCATGCAGCAAATGACAATTATGGCGAAGCGGCAAAGGCGTACGAAATAGCGGCACGCGTCGCCCCCAACGTGAGTGTCCCCTTAACATTCTTGATGACGGCTTACGGCCAGCTTGGCCGACGCGATGATGCGCAAGCAGCGCACCAGCGTTTTAAGGAAATCACCGGTTATGATGGACCAATAAATGCGGCGTTTTTGCCGTTGAAGGTCGGCGTATATCAAAAGGCCTATATTGAAGGCTATCGCAAGGCAGGCATCCCCGTGCAATGAAGCCACGGACGAGCGATTATTGAGCCGGATTGGCGTGTTTCCGTCTCAACGGAAAGCCCCTAAAGCTTGGCGCTGGGCCGGCTGGAGACGGATTGGTACCAGCGCTGGGCGTTGGCGGCGTCCTCGGGCAGTTTGAGTTTCAGCCAGCCGGCGAAATCGACCATGATCATCAGATCGATGTCGGCGACGGAGTAATGATCGCCGGCCGCGAACGGCTTGTCGCCGATCATCCCGTCGATGCCGTCGAGGAACCGTTGCGACCGCAGTTTGCCCCGTTCGCCTAACTCCGAGATCTGTTCGTAGTCGACGGGCCCGGTCAGGGCGCGGCCCTTCATGGCGGGCACGGTGTTGCGCAGGGCCTCGGCCATGGCCATGAAGCCGTCGAATTCAATGTGCCATTGCAGATCGGCGATCACGCCCTTTTCCGCCGCCGTCGCGCCCATGAGAGGCGGTTCGGGGTGCACAGCCTCCAGATAATGCCAAATGCCGGTGGAGGTGACGAGGTGGGTGCCGTCATCCAGCTCAAGCACCGGCAGGGTGCAATGAGGATTGATGGCCTGAAATTCCTCCGTCATATGGGCGCCGTCGCGGATGCTGATATCGATGGTTTCGATCTCCAGACCCTTTTCGGCAATGAAAATGCGGGCCCGGCGCGGCGAGGGGGCGGTGCTGCAATCATAGAATTTCATTTGGTTGGTCCTGACCTAGCTATTGGAAGGGGAATAGTAGCAGCCCTCGAGGGCTGCTGTCTTGGCGGGTGTGGGGGAAAGGCGGGCTGTTTCGATCCAGGCCGCGCTTTCCGCCGGGCGCACGGTGGCGCCATGGGCGATGTTGGCGAACAGCCAATCCACGTCTTCGTCGCTGGGTGGTGGTGCGGTCAGGCGGCGCGGCGGGATCGCTTGCATGGTGCCACCGATGCGGCCCGCGATGGCGTAGCTGAAGACATAGTCCGGCGTCATGCCCATGCGCAGATCGGAAAAGACAAGTTCCTTGCCGCGCCGGTCCAGGCGGAAATAGCCCCGGCTGAACCAGGCCAGCCGTTCGAAGGCCCGGTTGCCGCTCAGGCAACCCGCCAGAGCCAGGTTACGGGGATGCGCATAAACCGTGGTCAGCCCAGGCGCTGCGAACAAGGGTATATAGAGGTTCAGATAGCGGTCACCGTGCACGGCGATGACGCGCCAGAGGTAGCTGTTGAACGGTGTCGGGATCGCCAAGATCCGCTCCGGCGTGATGCCGGCCTTCTCCAATAGTGCGCCGGCCCGTGCCGTCACCACCTGTTGGGCTGTAAAACACCAAACCTGATAGGCGCTGGACAGCACCAGTGCGGCGGCGATGACCGTGCCCATGCGCGGGGACCGCCCGGACCACTGAGGCAAAAACAATGCCCAGACCGTGGCCACCAACAGGGGCAGGGTGTAGAGAATATCGATGATGAAGATGGAGCCGACGGCGTAGGGTTCCATTGACAGCGGCCACAGCAACTTGGTGCCGTACACCGTCAATCCATCGAGCAGGGCATGGGTGGCCAGGCAAAGATAGACGGCGGCGTAGGTTTGCAGGCGTTGTCGGCGCAGGGCCGCGATAAAGCGCACCATGCCTTCGCCGATGAGGGGCGTCACTGCTGCCTGGACGACCAGGGAATGACTGAAACCGCGATGGGAGACAAAGGCATCGACCGTATCCGCGGCCGGCACCAGGATATCCAGATCCGGTAATATGCCTATAAGGCCGCCCGTAATGGCGGCCCGGCGTGGTCCGAGGCGCCGGCCCAGCACGGCAACGCCAACGGCGGCGCCCAGAACGAACTGCGTCAGGCTGTCCATGGATCGCCGGCTGTAAGGACCTCTAGCGTGCCACGTTGGCGCCGCGCACGGGCACGCCGAATTCGGCGTGACAGATTTCCGCCAGGCGGGCGATGCCGTCGCGGATTTCCTCATGGCCGGGATGGGCGAAACAAACCCGCAGACGCCGCCGCCCCGCGTCCGCATCCGCCGACCACTCGGAGCCGGGATTTATCGCCACGCCCTGGGCGCCGGCAAGCTGTGTCAGGCGGTCCGTATTGACCTCCTCCGGCAGGGTCACCCAGATGTAGATGCCGCCCTTGGGCATTTCGAATTCAGCCGTGGCGCCGAATTGTTCCGCCAGGGCGGCGGCCATGGTCTCGCATTTGCCTTTCAGGGTCTGGCGCAGGGCGGCCACGTGGCCGTCGTAGTGGGCCGGGCAATATTCGGCCAGGGCCATCTGTTCAAGGGCGCCGCAGCCGCCGTCGGTCTTCAACGGCATCAGCCGGCTCAACACCGGCCAATCGGCGACCAGATAGCCGACCCGCAGGGCAGGCGCCACGGTCTTGGAAAAGCTGCCGCAATAGATTACCTGGCCGCCGTCGTCCATGGAACGTATGGTCGCCGGCCGCGCGCCCTCCCACAGCAGTTCGGCATAGCAATCATCCTCGAATATGGGGACGCCGTATTGGCCGGCCAGATCCAACAGCGTCTGGCGCCGTTCCACGCTCATAATGGTGGAGGAGGGGTTTTGCACCGTGGGGATGGTGTAGATAAACTTCGGCGTGACGCCCTTTTCCTTCAGCTCCGCCAGCACCTGGGCCAGGGCGTCCATGCGCATGCCGTCCCGGTCCACGGGAATGCCGATATAACCCACGCCCAGTTGGCGCAGACGGCTCAAGGTGCCGCCATAGCTGACATCCTCGACAATCACCGTATCGCCGGGGTTCAACAATGCCGTGTTGACCAGATCCATGGCCTGGAGAGAGCCCGTGGTGACCAGGATCTGGCCGGGCTCCGTCGCCATCCCGGCGCGGTCCTCCAGCATGCGGGCGATATATTCGCGCAACGGCAAATAACCTTGGGAGCCATGGCCGATGCCATAGTTGGCCAACAGCTTGCCGTCGCGCGCGATCACCGCCGCCAGGGCCTCCGACAGGGCCGTGGCCGGGACTGAGGCGGCGTCACTGTGCCCGCCGACAAAATTGTAGGCGGGGAAGCCGCCCCACGGCTTGGCGGGGCCAGGCAGATCATCTCGGAAGAAGGGCGTAAAATCGAAACTCATGAGCGTTTTCTTTCAGGTTGGGCGGGGGCGAAGGGGCGCCTCATGCCACGAAACATTGAATTTTGGGATAATAATGGTACTGTCGATTAAGTGAATCGCTAATTCAGGGGTAGGGGAAGAAAAGTGGCAGCAATTCTCACATCGATACGCAACACCGTGATCGCCGGCATCGTGCTGACCGTCATCATGGTCGTCGTTCTCATGGTCTGGTATTCGGGTAGCGTTACCTTTGACCACGCCTGGGGCACGTTTATCATGCGCTGGCTGCATGTTATATGCGGCATCATGTGGATCGGCATTCTGTGGTATTTCAATTTCGTGCAGATACCCACCATGCCATCCATTCCGGACGAATTGAAGCCGGCCATTGGCAAGCACATCGCGCCCGCCGCCCTGTTCTGGTTCCGCTGGGGCGCCATGGGCACCATCGTCACCGGCCTGCTGTTGGCCTGGATGAATGGTTACATCGTGGACGCCATCGCCATCGGCCTGACCGACGGCGTGGACAAGCATACCGCCATCGGCATCGGCATGTGGCTGGGCGCCATCATGTGGTTCAACGTCTGGTTCATCATCTGGCCGGCCCAGCAAAAGGCGCTCGGCATCGTGGACGCGGAGCCGGACGTCAAGGCGGCCGCGGCGCGGACGGCGATGCTGTTCTCCCGCACCAACACTCTGCTGTCGTTCCCCATGCTTTATGCCATGATCTCGGCGCAGAATATCTATTAAGGGCACGAGCAAACAACAAGGCCCGGACCGCAAGGTCCGGGCCTTGTTACGTTCGCCCCCGCGCACGCCAGCGCCTGGCCGAACCGCCGGCCCATTCTCCATAACAGCCAGCGCAAGAATTGGGGTGACATGACCGCTTTTCGCCCGATCTTCAGGGGGAAAGAGCGGATCGTGTCTCCCAAATTCGTTCTCTCCGGATAAGCGCCGTCCAAGACGAAGTTCTAGTTTTTTGAATTGGCACCGTAACCTGAACCCTGCTAGGGCCTGTTGACAATTAGGGGATTCCCCTGAATCCAAAAATGTGATTCA
>JAPYPT010000523.1 GCA_029937535.1 Alphaproteobacteria bacterium | reverse complement strand
ATGGATCGCCACCCGCCGGGTATTGCGGGTGATCACGGCGCCAATCTTGAGCAGCTTCAGGCGGATGGTGCCGGCCTGGGCCCGCGCCATCTCGGTGCCTGCCAGCGCCAGACGGCGGATCGCCTCGATCAGGTTATAGGCCAGGGAGGCCAGGATCAGGCGGAACTGATTGGGCCACCATTTGTGGCACGAGGTGCGGTCGGCGAAGAGATCAAGCTGCTGCTCCTTGATACGGTTCTCCATCTCGCCACGCTGGCAATACAGGCCGTCATAGAGCTCTTGCCCGCGGCCGCCGAGGTTGGTCACCACATAGCGCGGGTTGGCGCCGCCCTTCTTGCCCTTGGGGCGACCGTGTTCCAGGCGGGCAATCACGCGGCGATGCTTGCCCCAGCTCCTCGCCCCATAGCGAAGTTCAGCGAACAGGCGCTGATTCTCGCCGGTATGCTCATAGCCCGCTTTCGCCCAGGCCATCCACATGGAGGCCTGGTCATGGAGCCGGACATTCCCGGCCAGGCCGATGATATAGCCAACATCCCGGCGCTCGCACCACGACAGCATGCGATGGCGGCAGAAGCCGCTGTCGGCGCGCAGGATGATCCGTACCTCCGGCCAGACTTGCCGCAGCCGCTTGACCAACAGGGCCAGGATCGCCCAGGCATGCTTGGCGCCGTCGAAGTTCGAGGGCCGCAGATAGCTGACCAGCAGTTGATCGCCGCAGAACACATAGAGCGGCAGCAGTCAGTGATGATCATAATAGCCATGGAAGAAGCGGCCTTCCTGACGCCCATGCACGCATCATCGGTGGCATCAAAGTCCAGGATCAACTCTGCGGGCGGGGTATCAAAGGAAGCGATGAAGCTCTCCACCATGGCCTCATGGGCGGCCCAGGCCCAAGAACGGTCGGCGGCCCGGTCAAGACGGCCAATGGTCGAGGCAGAGGCCAGCCGCTGATCCCGCCCGCAGGCGGTCTGGAGGGCCAGATCATCGCGCAAGGCGTCATGATCGTTGGCATCTTCATAGCCGAGCGCCACGGAAAACACCCGCTGGCGCAGCAGCGGCAACAGTTCATGGCGGATTTTGCCGGCCTGTCGGCCATCGTCCAATCGTCGGGCCAAA
>JAPYPT010000030.1 GCA_029937535.1 Alphaproteobacteria bacterium | reverse complement strand
GAGTTTGTTGCCCTGGATTGCCGGGTCGAGCCCGGCAACGACGTAAAAATGGGCGAGAGTCGTGTCGTGTGACGTCTTGGGTGACTCCGATTAATTGAAAATTGCTCTAGGTGTGGCTGCCTTGTATCCGAGCCCGGCTCGACCTATAAGACGTCCATGAGATCGCGCATCGAATATTTACAGCAGCGACCGTAGTTGCCCCGCGCCGTCCCCGGATTGGGACCGTGCCCCACGTGCGTCTTAAACCACGGATTTTCCGGCTCATTCACCCTGGCGCATATGTATTCCGCTACCCTGCTTGGGGAAATTTGATCTCATGAATGCATCCATCGATAGGTCCCGCTCCGCCGCCGACGGCCTGGCCGGGTGGCGCCTCGAGGCGCTGGCCATCACCGGACTGGCGGTGCCCATTGCCCTGACCATGCTGTCCCACATCGCCATGGTGACCACGGACGTGGTCATGATGGGCTGGCTGGGGCCGGAGGCGCTGGCGGCGGGCACCTTGGCGAACCATTATTATTGGCTGTTCGACATGGGGGCCATGGGGCTGTTGGGCTCGCTGACGGCGATCCTGGCTCAGCATATCGGCGCCCGGCGCTTTCGCATGGTGCGCCGGGCCGTGCGCCAGGGCTTTTGGGTTGCCCTGATGGTCTCCGTGCCCTGCCTGGTGGCCCTGTGGAACGTGGGCGCGGTGCTGGGGGCATTGGGGCAGGATGCGCATCTATCCGCCATGGCCCAGGACTACCTGCGCCACCTTTCGCCTGGGTTCGTGCCCCTGCTGGGTTACATCGTCCTGGCCACGTTCATGACCGCCCATGGCCGGCCCCGGCCCAGCATGGTGCTGGCGATTATTGGCATCGGGGTCAATGGTATCGCCGACTATGCCCTGATGTTCGGCCATTTTGGCTTCCCGGCCATGGGCCTGGCGGGCGCCGGGGCGTCCACCGCCGTCGTCGCCATCCTCATGTTCCTCGGCCTGGGCGCCTACGTCCTGACCGACCGGCGCCTGCGGCGTTATCGCCTGCTGGGCCGCTTCTGGCGGCCGGATTGGAGCCAGTTTTGGGAAATTATCACCGTCGGATTGCCCATCGGCATCACCGTGCTAGCGGAAATCGGCCTGTTCACCGCCGCCGCGCTGTTGTTGGGTCTGCTGGGCACCGAATCGCTCGCCGCCCACGCCATCGCCGTCCAATGTTGCGCCATCGCCTATATGATCCCCAACGGCATCTCTCGGGCGGCCACCGTGCGCGTGGGTTGGTCCACGGGGGCGGGCGATCATCGGGGCGCGGCGCGCTCTGGCTGGACCGCCATGGGCTTGGGTGGTCTGGTCATGTGCCTGCCGGCGGCGGTTTTCTGGCTGCTGGGCCCGGCGATCGTGACACTGTTTCTGGATGTGGAGGCGGCCGGCGCCACGGCCAAATTGGCGGTGAGCTTCCTGGCCGTCGCCGCCCTTTTTCAGTTCGCCGATGGCATCCAGGTAACCATGATGGGCGCCCTGCGCGGCCTGAAGGATACCCGTGTCCCCATGCTCATCGCCGTGCTGGGCTATGGCGGCCAGGCCATTTGGGCCGGCATGGCCGTGGGCCTATTCGTGGTCAGCGTCCTGTTCGTGGTCCGCTTCCGCCATCGGACCAAGGCCGCCATCACCTGAATGTGAGCCCGATTTGATTTTTCGTGAAGGTCCGTGGTAGGCTTGCCATAATGATTATGACAAAAACAAACATTGCCGTTGGCGAGGGGGGCGGAAGATGATCCTTGAATTCGTCCTTGGCGCGTCCATTGTCGTCATGACAACGGCGGCCCTGATGGTCTGGTTATCCAGCGTCACCCAGGGACTGCCGGCGATGTTGATGGTCGCCGGCGTGATGACCGTTGCGGTCCTGGTGTTAATGGCGCACACGGCCATGGGTGTCAGCCTGGTAGATGCTCTGCACCTGTTGCTGGTGGTGGGCCTGATCGGCGCGCCGATCTTGGCCATATCGATCGCCCAATTGCGCCGGGCTTCGTAAAGCGCCAAATATCAACGGACTTGGTCTTCTGGCCGTAATTTGGGAACACCTAACAAGTACATGTCCCCAAAATACTCCGCCTATGCCTATTGTAATTCCACAACCGCATCCAGGGCCAGAATAGTGTTGGAGCGGGGCTGAAACCGCGGCGCTGGATATTCAGTCCCAGTGTGTGGTGGACTATCTCAGAACTTGCTGTAGGCGCCGTCGATGATGAAATTATCGCCGGAATGATAGGCCGATGCGTCCGAGGCCAGATAAACCGCCAGGCCGCCGAAATCCTCCTTCACGCCCCAGCGCCGCTGGGGGATGCGCGGTTTCACCGCCGCCGCGAACTTCTCCCAGTTGAAGGCATTTTCCGTCATGGGCGTTTCGATCCAGCCCGGCATCACCGTATTGGCGGTGATGCCGTAACGGGCCAGGCCGACGCCCAGGGAAATGATCATCGAAATCAAGGCCCCCTTGGTGGCGGCGTAATGGATGCCGCGCGGCGCGCCTTCAAAGGCGGAGAGCGAGGTCGTGCCCACCAAGCGGCCGCCCCCTTCCCGTTCCGTCATGTGCTTGGCCGCCGCTTGCAGGGTGAAAAAGGCGCCATCCAGGTTGACGTTCATGACCCGGCGCCATTCCTCCACCGGCATGTCCGTGAAATTGGATTGCTCCCCCCGGCCCGAAACGCCGGCGTTGGCGAAGCAGCTATCGACCCGGCCAAAATTCTTCAGGGTCTCGGCAAATGCGGCCTGCACCGCGCTCTGGTCGCTGACATCACAGATTTGCGCGCCGACCTTGCCGCCATGGCCTTGCAATTGCTCGAAGGCGGCGGCGTTCTTGTCCGCATTGGTGCCCCAGATGCAAACATCGGCGCCGGCCTGGGCCAGGGCCTCGGCAAAGCCAAGGCCGATGCCGCTGTTGCCGCCCGTCACCAGGGCGACCTTGCCGCCGAGATCGAATGGTTGATAGGCCATGTTGGTTTCCTCTTGGATTTTATTGCTATTCACTTTGATTGTTATTCTGCCAACGCGCGGCGGCGTCCTCGTCATCCTGGCGCGCCGCGACCCAGCTGGATTTGCCATCGATTTCTTCAAGCTTCCAAAACGGCGCCTTGGTCTTCAGCCAGTCCATCAAAAAGGCGCAGGCTTCGAACGCGGCCTCCCGGTGGGAGGAGGTCGCGGCGCACAAGACAATGCGGTCGCCGGGCAGCAGGCGGCCATGGCGGTGAATGATCAGCACCCGATCCAACGGCCAGCGCGCCAGGGCCTCCGCCTCCAGTTGTTCCAACTGCCGCTCGGTCATGCCGGGATAATGCTCCAAGGTCATGGCGGACAGCGCGCCCGGCCCCGCCACGTCGCGCACCAGGCCCATGAACGAAGCCACGGCGCCGACGTTGTCACGGCCCTGGCTCAGGGCCGCCAGCTCGACGCCGATGTCGAAATCCTCCCGCTGCACCTTGATCATCGCCTCAACCGCCCGTCACGGGGGGGAAAAACGCTACTTCGTCGCCGGCATTGAAACGCTCATGGGCCTTGGCGTAGTCCTGATTGATGGCGCAGCGCACGATGGTGGGATCGGCGAAGGCCTCGCCGTGGCCCGGCGAACGCTGGGCCAGCCAGGCGATCAATTCACCCACCGTGGCGACATCTACGGGAGGCTCGACAATTTCCTCCGACAACCCGACCCGGTCGCGCAGCCAGGCAAAATACAGCACCTTCATGACGCCACCTCGTCATAGGGCAGAAAATCCACCGCCTCTCCCGCCTTGATGCGGGTCACGTCCTCGCCGAGCTCGACCAGGCCATGGCTCTGCACCAGGGAATTGATAATCCCCGAACCAAGGGGCTTGAACAGCAGGGCGCACGGCTCCCCATCCGGTTTCCGCTCCAGCCGCGCGCGCAGCCATTCCCGCCGCCCGGCCTTTTTCTCGTAATCGAACCCCGCCGTGACGCGATAGAGTACGGGCTCCAGATCCGTGGCCCCGGCCAGGCCCAGAATAAGCGGCCGGGCGAAGCGCAGGAAACACACCGTGGCGGCGACCGGATTTCCCGGCAAACCGACGAAGGCGGCATCGCCTACCTGACCCAGCGCCAGGGGCCGTCCGGGTTTGATCGCCAGGCGCCAAAAGTTCAAATGGCCTAAACTTTCCACGGCGCCCCGCACATGATCCTCATCGCCCACGGAAACCCCGCCCGATGTCAGCAACAGATCCTGGCCCCTCGAGGCCCTGTCCAGGCCCTCGCGCACGGCGTCCAGTCGGTCGGGCAGAATGCCCAGATCGGTGACCTTGGCGCCAAGTCCGGCGATCAACGCCGTCAGAACATAGCGGTTGGCGTCATAAACCGCGCCAGGGGGCAGCTCGCCGCCCGGCTCCGCCAGCTCGTCGCCGGTGGAAAACACCCCGACGCGCAGGGGCCGGAACACGGTCACCCCGCCATGGCCAAGAGATGCGGCCAGTCCAAGGTCCTGGGGCCGCAAACGCCGGCCCCGCCGCAAGGCAATATCGCCCTGGCGGCTATCCTCGCCCCGATGCCGCCGGTTGGCTCCCTGTTTCAGGCCCGGCGGTATGGTGACCCGGTCATCCTGGGCCGTGACGTCCTCCTGCATGACCACCGTATCGGCGCCGTCGGGCATGACGCCGCCGGTAAAGATCCGCACCGCGCCGCCCGGCTCCAAAGCCCCGGTGTAGGGGTGGCCGGCGGCGGCGCGGCCCTGAACCGTCAGCTCGACCGGGTCATCATCGGACAGATCCTCATGGCGCAGGGCATAACCATCCACGGCGGAATTGTCATGGGGCGGCACGTCCATGGTGGAAACGAGGTCCGCGGCGAGAATACGGCCGGCGGCTTGGGCCAGGGGAAGTTGCTCCAGGCGGTCCTGGGTGACGGTGACAATGCGTTGTCGCAGGATCGCCAGGGCTTCGGCCGTGGACATCAGGTCGCCGACCTGATTGAAACAATCGTCGACCAGTTTATTCATGACGCCAACTCTTGGGATTGCTTGGAAGTCGTTTCGGATTCGCAATAATCCATGACGAATTCCGCCACCGCCGCCACATCATCCAGATCCAACACCGGCACGCTCAGGTCATCCGGCCGGTAGTTGGCGGCCAGGGCAATAAAGCTCCGATCCGCGCGGCACAGCAAGGGCTTTCCGAGGCCATGGCGGTGCACTTCGATTTTGTCATGCCCTTCACTCTTGAAGCCTTCGACCAGAACCAGATCGACGGGCGTCATGTGGCCCAACAGCGCCTCCAGCCCCGGTTCATCGTCGCCGCGGATTTCATGCATCAGGGCCCAGCGCGCGGCGGAACCGATCAGCACCTCCGTCGCCCCGGCTTCCCGATGGCGGTGAGAATCCTTGCCCGGCTTGTCCACGTCGAACGTGTGGTGGGCATGCTTGATGGTGGAAACCCGCAGCCCCCGTCCGGTCAAGGCCGGTATCAGCTTGGTCAGCAAAGTGGTTTTGCCGGCGCCGCTCCATCCGGTGACGCCAAGGACCTTCACGACGTGTCCGTTCCGTCGCTGTTCGGGGCCGACGCCGTGACGTATTGTAATCCAGCGCGCAGATAGTCATAGCCGGTGTAGATGGTGACCAGGGCGGCGAACCACATCCCCGCCCGGCCAATCTCCATCACCGGGATCGGCTCCCAACCCGCCTCGCCCACGATTAGAAAACCGATGGCGACCATTTGCACCGCCGTCTTCCACTTCGCAACCCGGCTGACAGGGACACTGACCCGCAACTCGGCCAGAAATTCCCGCAGGCCGGAAACCAAGATCTCCCGGCACAGAATGACCACGGTCGGCAAAATGGTCCATTCACCGATGCGGCCCACATGAACCAGCATCAACAAGGCGGCGGCGACCAAAAGTTTGTCGGCGACGGGATCGAGAAAGCGCCCTAATCCGCTCTCCTCGCCCAGGCTGCGGGCCAGATAGCCATCCAGGATATCGGTGATGCCGGCGGCGGCAAAAATGGCAAAGGCCAGCCAATTGGACAACGGCGAAGACAGATAAAAGGCGCCGATCAAGGCCGGAATGGCCAGGATTCGCGACAGGGTCAAAAGGTTTGGTACGCTGGTCAGCATGTTCTCAAACTACGGCTTTTGGCATGATCCATGGAAGCGCCATGGGGGCCCGTTGAGTATAAGGATTTCCGATCATGGCGAAAGCTCCGCCTCAACCTTCGGGATGGAAGAAGTCGTAGATTTTTTGCGCCACCGTCTTGGAAATGCCGGCCACGCTTTCCAGATCCGTCAACCCGGCGGTTTCCACGGCCCGGGCGGAGCCGAAATGGTTCAACAAGGCCCGCTTGCGGCCAGGGCCAACGCCGGCAATGGAATCCAGCGCCGAGCGGTCCATGCGTTTGGCCCGCCGCGCCCGATGGGTGCCGATGGCGAAACGGTGCGCCTCATCACGCAGGCGTTGCAGAAAATACAGCACGGGGCTGCGCGGGGCCAGGGTGATTGCCGGCTTGTCGGGCAGAAATATGCGTTCCAGCCCGGCATTGCGGTCCGGCCCCTTGGCGATGGCCGCCACGGCGACGCCGGTGACGCCCAGATCGGCGAAGACCTCCCGCACCGCCGTCAATTGGCCCAGGCCGCCGTCGATCAGCACCAGATCCGGCCATTCCCCGGCCACGCGGGCATTTTCGTCGTCCCGTGCCGCAAGGCTTTCATCATCCCCGGCACTCTCGGCCGCGGCCTGGGCCTTCAACAGCCGGGCGAAGCGGCGATGCAGCACTTCCCGCATCATCCCGTAGTCATCGCCGGGGGTGATGTTTTCATCCTTGATATTGAATTTGCGGTAGGCATTTTTTTGCATGCCCTCGGCTCCGGCCACGATCATGGCGCCGATGGCGTCCGTGCCCATGATATGACTGTTGTCATAGACCTCGATGCGCCGTGGCGGGCCATCCAGGGCGAACAGTTCGGCCACGGCTTCCAGCAGCCGCCGTTGGCTGGCGCTTTCCGCCAGGCGCCGGGCCAGGGCCTCGCGCGCGTTGGTCTGGGCATGGTTGACCAACTCCCGCCGTTGGCCCCGTTCGGGGTGGTGCAGGCGAACCTTGCGCCCCGCCTTGACGCTTAACGCTTCGCCGATCAGCGCGTGGTTTTCCGGCCATTCATTCAGCAGGATTTCCCGCGGCGGCGGCTTGTCGTCATAAAACTGACCCATGAAGGCGGCCAGCACTTCACCAGGGGTCCGCTCCTTGCCATGGCTGGGGAAATAGGCCCGGTTGCCCCAGTTCTGGCCGGCCCGGAAGAAAAACACCTGAATGCAGCTCACGCCCGCCTCCATGTGGATGGCGATCACATCGGCCTCGGCCACGCTGGCGACGTTGATGCCCTGGTGGGCCTGCACATGGGCCAGGGCCCGCAGGCGGTCACGGTAGATGGCGGCGGTCTCGAATTCCAGGTTGGCGCTGGCCGCCTCCATGCGTTCGGACAGGCCGGTTTGCACTTCACGGCTGCGCCCGGACAGGAAATCCCGCGCCTCCGACACCAGCTCGCCATAGGCCTCGCCGTCGATGCGCCCGACACAGGGCCCGGCACAACGGCGGATCTGGTATTGCAGGCAAGGCCGCGTGCGGGCGGAGAAAATACTGTCGGAGCACGACCGCAGCGGAAAAGCCTTTTGCAAGGTGTTCAGGGTGCGGTTGACGGAAGAGGCGGAGGCGAAGGGGCCGAAATACTCCCCCTTGCGGTTCCGGGCGCCGCGGTGTTTGGCCAGCTGCGGCCATTCATGATCGGCGGTAATGACGATGAAGGGGAAGGATTTGTCGTCGCGGAGCAGGATATTATAGCGCGGGCGCAGGCGCTTGATCAGATTGCTTTCCAGCAGCAGCGCCTCCACCTCCGTATGGGTGGTGACGACTTCCATGGCGCGGGTTTCCGCGATCATGCGCAGGGTGCGGGTGTTCAGGCCGGCGGGCTGGGCATAGTTGCGCACCCGGTTCTTCAGGTTCTTGGCCTTGCCCACGTACAGCACCTCGCCGTCTTGGGCCAGCATGCGATAGACCCCGGGCGCCGCCGGCATGGTCTCCAGCGCTGTTTGAATGGCCTGCCGGCCAGTGTCGATACCCGCCTCCGGCCGGCTATCGACGGGTGCGTCCGAGGGCAGATCCGGGGGCTGTACGGTTGGTTTGTCGGCCTTTGCCATGGCCCTATATTCCGCGTCTTTTCCCGTTCGTCAATGGGTTGTCACCTGGGAAATTCAAGGCTTGCACCGATATCCACGCCTTGTGTGGATAACTATGTGGGAAAGCCAAGTCCGGCGGCATGAGATTGGCGGATTCCTGCCTAATCGCCCGCTTTGCATAAATTTTAGGCAAATTTTTAATCCATTGATTTTAAACATAAAATTCAAAACCCGCTGTGGCGACATGTGGGTATAACCTAAAAGTAACCCAAACGTTACCAAAACCCCAACAAACTCAATAGCCTGTGCACAAACGGCCAGGCCCGGCGGGGTTTCATTCAGTTACCCTCAAGTCACCGACCGCAACTCGGCGCCAATGATACAATATCAATTGAAGTTGGGCGCTATCGATTAATCAATTCAGCTAAATAAATGCCTTGGCTCGGGAAGTATTCGCGCACTCTGATTTGCAAATACCGGTTGGGCGGCTTGTGCCGTCTCTGATTTTGGCATTCCGGACATACCGTAAAAGAGTGAAAGCACATAAATAAAGTAGGCCAGGGTTAGAAAGGCGCCATAACGCCGGCTGATGGGCCGGCCATGTAGCACGAACGGGGTAATCAGGATCGCCGCCGACAGCATGATCCACAAATCATAACTGACGATTTGGCCGGGTATGGGCACCGTCTTCACCATGGATGTGATCCCCATGATGCCCAGAATGTTGAATAGGTTGGAGCCGATCACATTACCGATCGCCACATCGCCATGACGGCGGATGGCGGCCACCAGCGAGGTCGCCAGCTCCGGCAACGAGGTTCCCAAGGCGATCAGGGACAAACCGATGGTCGCCTTCGACACCCCGGCGGCGATGGCGATGGCGACGCCGCCATCGATCAACAGATCGGCGCCAAAAACCAGGGCGGCAATGCCACTGAAGATGAATATCAGGGATAGCCAGATCGATTGGGGCCGCGCGGAAATCCCCTCGATCTCATCGACGATCGCCTCCGCGGTGGCTTCATTTTCAGCCCGTCCGGAGAAATAGGACCAGGTCAGATAGCCGCACAACAGAGAGGTCATGATGGCGCCCTGCCAATTCAGCAGCTGGCCGCTCCAACAAAGGGCAATAAAACCAATCGTGACGGAAAACATGATGGCGCCATCACGGCGGATGGCGTTGACATCACAGGCGATGGGATAAATGATCGCCGGCAAGCCAAGGACCAGCAGAATATTGGCGATATTGGAGCCGACCACATTGCCAATGGCGATTTCAGGCGACCCGGTCAACACCGCATCCAGGCTGACCACCAATTCCGGCGACGAGGTGCCGAAGGCAACCACGGTCAGGCCGATGACCAGGGGCGGCACGTCCAGGCGCTGCGCCAGCGCGACCGCGCCACGAACCAGAATATCGCCGCCGATCAGAAGCAGCACCAGACCACCGGCAACCATTAGATACGTCATTGCCCCGACTTCACCGCTGGCCACCCAAATTTAAGACACAGGCACGACCCTGACCGCACACCCGACATATATAGCCGCGACCGGCCCCGGTTTGAAGGGGTCAATCCAAAGTGGGCGCGCAAATGCACCAACCCGCCGCCCGAATGGCGCCGCATATTGAACTGACCATACTTGTCGATAATGTCTAAATCGATAACAGCGCCAGTGGTTTTGGCCGTGCTGCCGCCCATTTCCCCATGACGACGACCCTCGGTTGCCCGTGGCAATCGTTCACCATGCATCTTCACCCCCGCCCGCCGCCAATGCCAAAATGATCCCGAAGATGGACAAGGCGGCGGGCCTCCGCTATGGGGTGGCTGCCCCACGTGACGGGGCATCAAGGCGCGGATGGGGAATGACCGACAGTACGGCGATTAGCGTGATCGATGGCCTGGCCGAAATGGCCGGGGACTATGATCTATTCATCTTCGATCTGTGGGGCGTCGTGCACAATGGCGTTGCCGTCTATCCCGGCGCGGCCGACTGCCTCGGCCGATTGCGCCAACGGGGGGGCAGGGTGGTGTTGCTCTCCAATGCCCCCCGGCCCAGCGCTTCGGTGGCCGGCCACCTCGAGGAGCTGGGCATCGCGCCGGCGCTGTATGATTGGCTGTTGACCTCCGGCGAGGCCACCGCCAACGCCATCGCCGCCACGGACCCGCAACCAGCCTACTTTCATCTGGGGCCGGAACGCAGCCGGCCCACGCTGGAGGCCTGCGGCGGCCGCGAGGTGGCGCTGGAGGCGGCGGAACTGATCCTGTGCACCGGGTTGTTCGATGACGATGCCGATCGGGCGGAAGATTACCGGGATCTGTTAGTGGGGGCGGTTGCGCGTAACCTGCCCATGATCTGCGCCAATCCGGATCTGGTGGTTGTCCGCGGCGACGACATGATCCAGTGCGCCGGCGCCGTGGCGGTGTTTTACGAGGAACTGGGCGGCCGGGTACAGCGTTTCGGCAAGCCATTCCCGGAGATATTCGACCGCCTCTTCGCCGCTTCGCCGGAAATACCCCGAAGCCGGGCGGTGATGGTCGGCGACGCCCTGGCCACCGATATTCAGGGCGCCCGGCGGGCCGGCATTGACGCGATTTGGATTGTCGGGGGCATACATGCCGATGAGGTAAACCTCGGCTCCGACGGTGGATTTGACGAGGCGCGGATGCACCAGCTTGCCGAAGGAGCCGGCGAGCGGCCGCGGGCGGCGCTGTCTTGGTTGCGTTGGTAGAATGCCGGATTAAGTCTGAACGACTCCGGATAAGTTGCTCGATCTTAAAGGTTTTAGCGCATGGCCTCGCGTTCAATTGAACGCGACATGCGCTAATCGAACAAGGCGTCGATGTCTTCTTGCGTTGCTTCCCCACCGCCGTCGGAGGACAGGGGCACGATGTCGTCCAGTTTGGGTTCGCTATCGGCCTCTACGGCGGCCGGCTCGACAGCTGGCGTCTCTTCGCCGTCGCTTTCTTCAAGGTTCTTGCCATTCATATGACCGTTCTGGTCACCATGGTCGGGCGCATCAGCGGGTTCATCCGCAAGTTCATCCGCAGGTCCGTCCGCAGGTTCTTTCGCATCGGGTTCAAGCTCGATTTCAATGTCGCTGCCGGTCATATCCGCGGCCACGGCTTCACCGAATAGGTCGTCGACCTGATCTTGCATGATACCTTCGCCGTCCAGGGCGGGGCCGTTCAATAGATCGCTATCGGGCCGGACATCATGCTTCATGCCGGGAATTGGCGCCGCGCCGTCCGCGTCGTCGATGTCCGGACCCCAAGCGTCCTGTAGTCCGAGCAGGCGTTCTTCGATGTAGGTCAGGGTGGCGACCACTTTGGTGATCCGTTGCCCGGTAATATCCTGAAACGAACAAGCCTCGAAGATCCGCATGCAGGCTTCGTTGACCGCATCACTGTAGCCATCCGCGGTTGGGTCGGCTGACATGATCTCTTCGGCGGCGTCCATGATGGTGCCGGTGGCATTCTCGGTCGAGGCGACAATAGCCTCCAGCTCCAGCCCGGCGCGGGGGATTTTGTCTTGCTTCAGGTCATTCGGGCGCAGTTCCGAAATCTCGGACCGGGCGCGCTGGATAAATTCCGACATGCCCCGAAATTCCGTATAAAGCGTCGTATCAATGGAATTGAAATAACGCCGCATGGTCGCCAGAAGGATTTCCGTGACCCCGGCGATGTCACCAAGATCGACGACATCAGATTTGTTGGCGCGCAGATGATCGACCAATTGCTCGATCCCGGCGCTGACCTGTTCCGTATCCATCAATTTAGACTCCGTGGAACTCTTACAATCCAAAATAACCAATGCGGATCAGAAGTCCCCGATCACCGAGCTCATTTTGGTTTTCAACGTCGCCGCGTTGAACGGTTTGACGATGTAATTGTTAACCCCGGCCTTTTTCGCCGCGATCACATTTTCGGTCTTGGATTCCGCCGTAATCATAATGAACGGCGTTTCCTGCAACTTGCCGTCCGAGCGCATTTCCTTCAGCAACTGGTAGCCGGTCATCGGCTCCATGTTCCAATCGGAAATCACCAGATTGTAGTCCTTGCCGCGGAGCTTCTGCAGGGCTGCCGCGCCGTCAGCCGCTTCATCGACATTGTTGAAACCAAGTTGCTTCAGCAGATTGCGAATAATGCGCAGCATGGTTTTGTAGTCGTCGACGATCAGGATCGTCATGTTCATATCGACAGCCATCGTTCCCGTCCTATCCAATCCAGTTGTTTTGTCAGCCAGTGCATGTGCTGCCTAACGGCCATTGAGCGAAAACCGCCCTCCCCCGCAGACGCAACAGTGAGCAGTTTGCTTCAGTGCGCTGAATATTTGGTTAACGGCGGGCGATCGGTTTCCTATTCTTGGTAAATATTTCGAAATATTGTATCGAGCGGCCCCACACCCGACCGCCGGTATTTGGAAATTCCATGAACCAAAGCCGAAAAACCCTGTAATCCATAGACCCTTTCAAGGAAATGCACGGCCATTCCATGGAAGACCTAGAAATATGACCGACCGGTTTTTGTTCCCGGACCCTAACCAAAACTGACATCGTGATGTTCGAAGTCGTAGCGGGCGATGCCTTGTTATTGGTGGCCAGGCGCAAAACTTTTGCCGGCACGGACGATTAGCAGGTTGCCTCCCATGGCCTAAGCCCCAATAATCCCGGCCATGCGTATCATCCGTCATATTTCCTCCGTTCCCGAAGACTTAAAAGGCGGCGCGGTCGCGGTCGGTAATTTCGATGGCATTCATCGCGGTCACCAGGCCTTGATCAGCGGCTGCCGCGCCCTGGCCGACGATGTCCGGGGACCCGCCCTGGCCCTGACGTTCGAGCCGCACCCCAGGCGGGTGTTTCAGGCCGATGCCCCGCCCTTTCGCCTAACGCCTTTCCGCAGCAAGGCGCGGCTGCTGGCGGGCTTGGGCATCGACTGTCTGGTCAGCCTCCGGTTTGACCTCGGCGTCAGCGAGCAATCGGCGGAGAATTTCATTCACGACACATTGGTGCGGGGCCTGGGCGCGCGGCACGTGATCGTCGGCTATGACTTCGTCTTTGGCCATCGGCGCGCCGGCAATGCGGCCTTGTTACAAGAGTTCGGCGCCCAGCATGATTTTGGGGTCTCGGTGCTGGACCCCGTCACCCATGACGACGATGTCTGTTCCTCGACCATCATCCGGGTTGACCTGGAAACCGGACGCTGCCGCCGGGCGGCGGAATTGCTGGGCCATTGGTGGGAGATCGAGGGCCGGGTGCGCGACGGCGAAAAGCGCGGGCGGCAATTGGGCTTTCCAACGGCAAATCTGCACCTTGCAACGTCCGCCCTGCGTCCCGCACTTGGCGTCTATGCCATCCGCTTTGGCCTGGAAGAGGCGGCCGGCACCCGGTGGTATCCCGGCGTCGCCAATCTAGGCCAGCGCCCCACCTTCGACGGCAAGGGGATTATTCTGGAATCCCATTTGTTTGATTTCGATGGCGATATCTATGGCCGCCATGGCCGGGTCGCCTTCGTTGAGCATCTGCGCCCGGAACGGAAATTCGATGGCATCGAAGCCATCAAGGCACAGATTGCCCTGGATTGCGGTCAGGCCCGCGCCGTTCTGGCCGAGCCGAGCAATGCCGCGGACAGATTTTAGAGGGACCGGTTTTAGATGGACCGGTTTTAGATGCATTTTCGACGCTGTCGGCGACACCGATTCGATATGCGGGAGCGCCGCCGCTATAGTGTACATTGCCAATAAGATAAAAATTTGGGGAACGTCATGAACATTGCCGCCGTCACGCTGGATGACAAATACGAACGGGAACAGGGCCGGGTCTTCATGACCGGCATGCAGGCCCTGGTCCGTCTGCCCATGTTGCAGCGCCAGCGCGACGTGGCCGCCGGCCTGAACACCGCCGGTTTTATTTCCGGCTATCGCGGCTCGCCCATAGGCGGCTACGATGCGGCACTTTGGTCAGCCTCGCGCTTCCTCTCCCGCAGCCATATCAAGTTTCAGCCGGGCCTGAACGAGGACCTGGCCGCCACCGCCGTCTGGGGCACGCAGCAGATCAATCTGTGGCCGGGCGCCAAGTACGACGGCGTTTTCGGCATTTGGTACGGCAAGGGCCCGGGCGTGGACCGCAGCGGCGATGCCATCAAGCATCTGAACTATGACGGCACCGCCAAGCACGGCGGCGTGCTGTTGATCGCCGGCGATGATCATGGCGCCAAATCCTCGACCCTGCCTCATCAGAGCGAGCCGGCCTTCATGTCATTCGGGGTGCCTGTGTTCCATCCCGCCGGCGTGCAGGAATACCTCGACCTTGGCTTGCACGGTTTTGCCATGTCACGTTTCTCGGGCTGCGCCATTGGCTTCAAGGCGATCGGCGAGACGGTGGAAAGCTCGGCCTCGGTCTCCATCGATCCCGAAGCAGTGCAGATCGCCAAGCAGATTGATTTCGACATGCCGGACGGCGGTCTGAACCTGCGTTATCCCGATACGCCCCAGGAGAAGGAAGACCGGCTGCTGGAATACAAACTACCCGCCGCCCAAGCCTATGCGCGGGCCAATGGCCTGGACCGGGTGATCTTCGACACGCCCCGGCCGCGGCTGGGCATCGTCACCACCGGCAAGGCCTATCTGGATGTGCGTCAGGCCTTTGACGAACTGGGTCTGACGGCCGAAATGCTGGCGGACATGGGCATCCGCCTCTACAAGGTGGCCATGACCTGGCCGCTGGAGCCCCACGGCGCCCTGGAATTCGCCAAGGGTCTGGAAGAGATCCTGGTGGTCGAGGAAAAGCGCCCGCTGCTGGAAGATCAGTTGCGCACCCTGCTTTATGGCCGCCCGGACGCACCACGCCGCATCGTCGGAAAGAAGGACGAAAACCACCAGGTGCTGCTGCCGGAAATCGGCGAGTTGACGCCGGGCATGGTGGCTCAGACCATCGTCGGGCGCCTGAAAACCTATAGCGACATGCCCGATTTCGATCAGCGTCTGGCGCGCATCGAACAGATTGAAGCCGGCGCCAAGGGTTCGCCGCCAACCATTCTGCGCACGCCCTATTTCTGTTCCGGCTGCCCGCACAATACCTCGACCCGGACCCCCGACGGCAGCCGTTCCATGGCCGGCATCGGTTGCCACGGCATGGCCCTGTGGATGCCCGACCGCAACACCCAGACCATCACCCACATGGGCGCCGAGGGCGTCAACTGGATCGGCCAGGCGCCGTTCTGCAAGACCGAGCACATTTTCCAGAATTTGGGCGACGGCACCTATTATCATTCCGGTTTGCTGGCGATCCGGGCGGCGGTCGATGCCGGTGTCAACATCACCTACAAGATCCTGTTCAACGACGCGGTCGCCATGACCGGCGGCCAGCCGGTGGTCAATGTGGAGGACGGCAAGCTGACCCCGGACGAGATCAGCCGCCAGGTTCACGCCGAGGGCATCACCAGGATCGCCCTGGTCACGGACGAGCCGGACAAATACCCCATCGGCACCAACTGGGCGCCGGGCACCACCATCCATCACCGCGATGAACTGGACCAGGTACAAAAGGAGCTGCGCGTCACGCCGGGCACCACCGTGTTGATTTATGACCAGACCTGCGCGGCCGAAAAACGCCGCCGCCGCAAGCGGGGCCTGTTCCCCGATCCGGCCAAGCGGGCCTTTATCAACGATTTGGTTTGCGAGGCCTGCGGCGATTGTTCCGTGGCCTCGAACTGCGTCTCCGTGCTGCCCAAGGAAACCGAATGGGGCCGCAAGCGGCAGATCGATCAATCCAATTGCAACAAGGATTTCTCCTGCGTCAACGGCTTCTGCCCCAGCTTTGTCACCGTCCATGGCGGCGGCCTGCGCAAGGCGCCGAAAGCCAGCGGCGTTGGCGGCGGCGACTGGGACGGGATGTTCGCCGGCTTGCCCATGCCCGAATTGCCCTCGTCGGCGGAGCCCTTTGGCATTCTGATCACCGGCATCGGCGGCACCGGCGTGGTGACGATTTCCGCCCTTTTGGGCATGGCGGCGCATCTGATGGGGAAGGGCGTGTCGGCCCTGGACATGGCCGGTCTGGCGCAAAAAAATGGCGCCGTCACCTCCCATATCCGCATCTCCGATGAGCCAGAGGATCTGCACGCCGTGCGCATCGCCACCGGCGGCTCGAAACTGATCCTGGGCTGCGACATTGTCGTCGCCGTCGGCGCGGATGTGCTGTCAACCATCAACCAGGGCGTCACCGGCGCCGTGATCAACAGCCACGTGGTACCCACGGCGCAGTTCCTGGCCGACCAGGATATGGAGATGGCCGGCGACGGCCTGGTCGCCCAACTGCGCGAGGCCGTGGGCGCGGATTTCGGCCATTTCCTCAACGCCACCAAAATCGCGACGGCGCTGTTGGGGGATTCCATCGCCGCCAACATGTTCCTCTTGGGGGCGGCCTTCCAACATGGATATCTGCCGCTCACCCTCGAGGCCCTGGAAGGCGCGATCGAGCTCAACGGCGTCGCCGTGGAGGCCAACAAGCAGGCCTTGGCCTGGGGCCGCCTGGCCGCCCACGACCCCAGCGCGGTGGAGACCATTGCCCAGCCCTTGATGCCGCAACGGGACGTCAAGCCCGAGGCCCGGAGCCTGGAGCAGGAAATCGACCGCCGGGCCGACTATCTGACAGACTATCAGGATGCAGCCCATGCCGGGCGTTTCCGGGCTCTGGTTGAAAAGGTGCGGGCGGCGGAGCGGGAACGGGCCGCCGGTCTGGAAGGACTGGGGGAAGCCGTGGCGCTGAATTTCTTCCGCCTGATGGCCTACAAGGATGAATATGAAGTGGCGCGGCTGTACACCGACGGCCGCTTCATGGAGCAGGTCAACCGACAGTTCGAAGGTGACTTTAGCCTGCGCCTGCACATGGCCCCGCCGCTGATTGCCCAGCGCGACCCGGACACGGGCCATTTGAAAAAGCGCGAATTCGGCCCCTGGATGCTGAAGCTGATGCCCCTGCTGGCCAGAATGAAAGGCCTGCGGGGCGGCGCCTGGGATATCTTCGGCCGCAGCGCCGAGCGGCGCATGGAACGCCAGTTGATCGTGGACTATGAAACAACCATGGCCTCGGTCCTGGCCGGGCTGGACCACGACAACCACGCCATGGCCGTGAACATCGCCGAGGTCCCGGACCGCATCCGCGGCTTCGGCCACGTCAAGGAGAAGGCGCTAAAACTGGCCAAGAAGAACGAGGCGGAGATGTTGGAATTGTTCCGTGCGCCGTCAAAACGGACGACGGCGGCGGAGTAGGGCGGCGGAGCAACGCAATCAGGCGCGCGCCGACGGGAGCCGTTGGCCCCGCGCCCACGAGGGCAACGGAATGGCATACTCCCGTGCTGTGGCGTTTCGACAATTGGCGGGCGATCACATGCTGGCGCCGCCACCCACGCTCCCCCTGGGCGCCAAGGCCGGGGAGGCGGTGGCATTGTTGGCGCAGGCGTCCGCCGACTGCCTGGTCGTGGTCGATGGCCAGGATATTCCGCGCGGCGTGTTGACGGAGCAGGACGTGGTGCGCCGCATCGCCTTCCGCCTGGACGCCGACCGCCCCCTTGATGCCATCATGAGCCAGCCGGTACGGGTGATCCGGGCCGATGATTTGATGTTCCACGCCATCGCCCGTATGCGCCGGGCCGGTCTGCGCCACATGCCCGTGGTGGACGGCCGCGACAAGCTGGTGGGCCTGTTGACCCTGGACGGCGCCCTGGCCCAGGCCAATGGCCAATTGGTCGAACAGATCGAAAATCTGACCCGGCCCGAGACCCCCGATGGCATGGCCCAGGTGCGGGCGGCACAGTTGCGGGTGGCGGAACAATTGCTGGTGGATCAGGTGCCGACGCCGGAAATCCAGGCCCTGGTCAGCCATATCAACAACGATGTCTACCGCCGCATGGTGCGCCATTGTATCGGGGAAATGGAATCGGGCGGCCTGGGCCCGCCGCCACGGGAATTCTGCCTGATCGTCATGGGCTCCGGTGGCCGGCAGGAGAGCTATCTGAACCCGGATCAGGACAACGGCCTGATCATCGCGGACTATCCCGACGGCGAGCACGACCGGATCGATGGTTATTTCTCGGAGCTGGCGGACCGCGTGACCCAGGCCATGCATGGCGTGGGCATGCCGCTTTGCAACGGCCATGTCATGGCCACCAACCCGCTGTGGCGCAAGACGGCCGCCCAGTGGCGGGGGCAAATGGATTACTGGATTGCCAGGCGTAACCCCGCCGCCCTGCGCCTGGCGGATATATTTTTCGATTTCCGCGGCGTCGCCGGAGAGCGGCGTCTGGCCGCCGATTTGCGCGGCTACATCACCGACCGTCTGGAGAACAACCGCCATTTCATCCGGGATATGTTTCTCGCCGACGAGCATTTCGGGGTCGCCCTGGGTCTCTTTAACCGCTTCATCTTGGAAAAAGAGGACGCTGGCCATCGCGGCGAACTGAACCTGAAAATCACCGGCACCCTGCCTCTGGTCGACGCCGTCCGCGCCCTGGCCCTGCTCCATGGGGTGCCCGAAACAGGCACCCTGGTCCGCATCGCGAAGCTGCGGGCAAGGGAGGTGCTGGACAATGACGAGGCGGATTATCTCACCGGCGCCTTCCATCACATCACCCATCTGCTGCTGCGCCAGCAATTGGCCGATCAGCGCGACGGCGGAGAGGTCAGTAATTATGTTCACCCCGGCACCCTGACCGACCGCGAGGACGATCAGTTGGTGGACGCCCTGAAAGCCATCCGCGACCTGCGCGACCGTGTGCGCAGCGACTTGAGCGGGAAGTTATTTTAGAGCAACATGCGTTCATTTAAACGCCACACTACATGACACACCGTCATCCCCGGGCGTAGCGAAGCGGAGACCCGGGGATCCAGAGCCGCAAACACCTGAGTTTATTGCCCTGGATTACCGGGTCGAGCCCGGTAATGACGATAGAATCGTCGGGTGTCGTGTAGCGTGTTTGATCTAGTATTGTTTTTGCAATCGGCGGAAGCGGCGGGCCTTTCGCGACAGGGCTGTTAGTTGATCCAGGGTTTCCGCCTTTTCCGCCAAGGCGAGCAGAGCCAGGAAAATTTCCGCCGTGGCCAGGCTGTCCCCCAATGCCGTGTGGCGGCCCTCGAATGCGGCGCCATGGCGGGCCGCCAGGGCATCCAAATCATGCTCTCGGGCGCCCGGTTCCAACACGGCCGAAAGCAACAGGGTATCGAGAACCGGTTGGGCGAAGACGGGCGCGCCGTCCGCTTGCGCTAATTCGAGAAACTTCATATCAAAGGCGGCGTTATGGGCAACCAGGACGCTGTCGCCGCAAAATTCGCGGAAATCCGTCAATACGGGCGCAATGGAACGGCTGCCGGCCACGTCCCGGTCGGTCAGGCCATGAAATGTGGTGGACAGTAGCGGTATGGCCCGGCCCGGATTGACCAATTCATCGAAAATCCGGTCCCGTCGGATCACGCCGCCTTCGATGCGCACGGCGGCGATCTGGACGATGCGGTCACCGGCGGAGGGTTCCAGACCCGTGGTTTCGGTGTCGAAGACCACGAAGGTCAATTCGGACAGCCGGCGTATGTCCCTGTCCGGGCGAAGCCTGGCCAGATTTTCGCGGCTGAACAGGGCCGGCAGGAAAACGCCCAGCATGACGATGGCGATGGCGGCGATTTCAAGGCCTTGAATGGTTTCGCCCAGCACCAGGGCCGCCATGGGCACGGACAGGGGGCCGACCAGACTGGCGAACAGGGAGATCCGGCCCACGGGCAAATGACGCATGGCGAAGTTCAACAGGAAGAACGGCCCCGCCGTGGCGATCATGCCCAGATAGAGCATCAGCGGCAGGGGCCCGTGGCTGACCCGTTCAACAATCTCGGCGGGTTGTTCGAGTATCAACAGCGCCACGCCGCCAATGATCAGCGCCGTGGTCATCTGCCAGGCCGTGGTGACCATGGGCCGGCCCTGTTGCTGGGCCACCCGCCGGGCCAGCAGAACGCTGCCCACGGCGCACAAAACGCCGCAAACCGCCAACATGTCCCCGAACAGGTTGCCCTCGCCCGCCGTCTGATTGACCCACACCAGCATGATGGCGCCCGTCACCGCTAGCAGGGCGCCCGCCACCACCATGGGGTTGATCGCCTCCTTCAATACCAGCCGGCCGGCAATGGGCATGATCAACGGCATCAGGGCCCAAAATACCGAGGCATTGACGGCGGAGGTATGCTGCAGGGCCCAGACCATGAGCAATGACACCAGGCCCGGATCCAGCATGCCCATCAGCAGGGGCCGCTTCGCCTGGTCCAGACGGACGGGTTGGCGGGTCAGCAGCACAATGGCCCACAAAAGCCCGGCGGCGAATAGAAAGCGCCCCGCGACCACCTCCGAGATGGCCAGCTCCGTCACCGCCAACTTGGCGCCGATCATCGAGGAGGCCCACAAAAGAGCGGCCAGCAACATGGCCAAAACCGGCATGAATGTTCTCTTTGCTAAATGGAAACAGGCCGTAGAATAGCCCCATCATACAGGAGGATCGGTCCATGTCGGATGTCTATATTATCGGCAGCTATTCCACGCGGTTTCAGAAATGGCCGGACAAGAGTTTCAAGGATCTGACGCGGGAGGCCTACCTGGGCGTTCTCGACGACAGTGGCCTGGAGGATGGCGGGGATATCGAGATCGCCTATTTCGGCAATTGCGGCATGGGTACGTTCGGGCAGCCCTGCATCCGCGGCCAGGTCTGTTTCACGCCCCTGGTGCGCGAGGGGCTGTTTCCCGAGCGCGTGCCAACGGTCAATGTGGAGGACGCCTGCGCGACGTCTTCCGTGGCCATGAATGGCGCCTGGAAGGATATCCTGTCGGGCCAATCCCACTTGGCGCTGGCCATGGGCGTGGAAAAAACCTATGTGCCCGACGATCCGGCCCGGACCATGGAGCTATTCGCGGGAGGCATCGACCAACTGGATCCCGACGAATGGCTGGATCACTACCACCAACAAGGCGAGGCCATGGGCAAACCGTTCGAAACCGGGCCCGGGCGCACTATCTTCATGGATACCTACGCCATGCAGGCCAGCCATCACATGAAAAAATGGGGCACCACCCAGGAACAGATTGCCACCGGGGCCGCGAAGAACCACAACAACGGCGCCCTCAATCCCCTGGCCCAGTACCAATTCGAGATGTCCGTGGACGAGGTGCTGGGGGACCGGGAGGTGAGCTATCCCCTGACCCGCGCCATGTGCGCCCCCATTGGCGATGGCGCCGCCGCCGCCATTCTGTGTTCGCAGGATTATCTGCGTAATCTGCCCGGCCCGGTGCAAGACCGCGCCGTCAAGGTCAAGGCCTCGGCCCTGTCGGGCGGCAAATACCGCAGCATGGACGAGCCGGGCCTGACCAAAATCGCCGCCGACCGGGCCTATGCCTTCGCCGGCGTCGGGCCGGGCGACATCGATGTGGCCGAGGTTCACGACGCCACCTCGTTCTGCGAAATCTATCAGGTGGAGATGATGGGTTTTTGCGAGATCGGGGCAGGTGGTAAATTCGTGGGCGACGGCCATACCATGCTGGATGGCAAGATCCCCGTGAACACCTCCGGCGGCCTGGTCTCCAAGGGCCATCCCGTGGGCGCCACCGGATTATCCATGATCCATGAGTTGACCGCGCAACTGCGCGGCGAGGCCGGCGCCCGCCAGGTGGACGGGGCCCGCCTGGCCCTGGCGGAAAACGGCGGCGGGGTCATGGGCATGGAAGAGGCCGCCGCCTGCATCACCATTTTGGAAAAGGACGAATGATGCCGGACCACGAAACAGCTTTCGAACGGCCCCTGAATGGCGCCGCCGTGGAACACCGCCCCAGCGGGCTGGTTCCCGCCCGCCGAGGCCTGGAAGGTTTGGAGGTTGCCCTGGAGCCCCTGGACCCAGATCTGCATGGCGCCGAACTTTACGCCGCATCCCATGGCAGCGAACAGGCTTTGGAGATCTGGACCTATCTGCCCTGGGGGCCATGGAGTTCGGAAGGCGAATTTCTGGCCCATCTGGCCGGAAACGCGGCCAGTTTCGATTACATCTGGTATGCCTTTCGTCTCAAGGGCAGCGGCGAGATCAAGGGCATGGCCTGCTATCTGGATGTCCAACCCGCCCAGGGCGTGATCGAGATCGGCGGTATCTGGTTCGCCCCCGACATGCAACGCACCCGGGCGGCGACCGAGGCGTTGTTCCTGATGCTGGATTACGCCATGACGGATTTGCGCTACCGCCGCATGCAATGGCGCTGCAATGCTCTGAACCAAAAATCCCGCGACGCCGCCCAGCGCCTCGGCTTCAAATACGAGGGCATTTTCTACAATCATATGATCTACAAGGGCCTGAACCGGGACACCGCCTGGTATTCGATCCTGGATACCGATTGGCCGGCGGTCCGGGAAACCATCGCGGCCTGGCTGGACGGCGGCAACTTCGATGGCGGCGGCGTGGCGCAGAGTTCCCTGCGGGAGCGCATGAGCAAACGGGTGATCGCGCACCGGGGCTGAATGAAACTGGGAGATCCATGATGCGAAAAGTAGCTTTGTTTTTGGGTTCCATGTTTTTCCTCGCGTCAACGTCATGGACGCCACTGGAAGCGCAAAGCCTGTTCGAGAAGGCCAAGGGCGCCCTGGAAAAAACCCTTGGTGGTGTGACGGGCGGCTCGACATCGGGCGTGTTGGGTAATGACGAAATCGCCAACGGCCTCAGGGAGGCCTTGCGCGTGGGTACGAAACGGGTGGTGGGTCAAGTTGGCGCCCTGGACGGCTTCAACGGCGACGGCGACATCCATATCCCCCTGCCCGATAGCCTGAAAAAGGCGCAAACCTTGTTGCGCCGCTTTGGCATGGCGGGGCTGGCGGACGATTTGGAACTGCGCCTCAACCGCGCGGCGGAAGCGGCGGCGCCTGAAGCCAGGGAATTGTTTTTCCAGGCCATCACCCGGATGACCCTGGATGATGTGCAACGCATCTATAAAGGCCCCAAGGATGCCGCGACCCGCTATTTTCAGGACCGCATGACCTCAGCCCTGGGCCAACGCATGGCGCCCATCATCGACCGGACCCTGTCCCAGGTCGGCGCCATTGCCGCCTACGACAAAATGATCTCGGAATACAAAAATCTGCCCCTGGTGCCCGACGTCAAGGCGGACCTGACCGCATATGTCGTGGGCGCGGCCATGGAGGGGATTTTTCACTATGTCGCCAGAGAGGAAGCCGCCATCCGTGCCGACCCCGCCAAGCGGACAACGGCTTTGTTGAAGCGGGTATTCGGAAACTAGAACGGCGGCACTCATCCCTCATGCCCGGTTTTTGGATATATTGACGGCCGATGTTCCGTTAAGCGCGGCTCATGCGGGATATTCCCGAAACGCAATATGCTCTTAGCGATGGGCTCTCGAACTAGAAGGTTTTGCAGTACGGCGGCTTCGGCGTGGATGCATGTATCAGCAAATTAGCCGGCGCGACCGGCAGGCGCTCGTGACGCCTTATTTTTATTCCCTGCCTGTGTCCGACGCCCCAATGCTGAAGATCATGCAGAACTCGCCAATATTCGCCAGGTTAGATAAACACTCAAGCCGGCTGGGCAAATTGGCGAAACGCCTCCACGACCTGGCGATAGCTTTCCTGCTTGAAGGGCACTACATGCTCGGAAAGCCAATCTATGTCTTCCCACTTCCATTCCTTAAACTCGGGTGTTGCAACCGCGATATCGATATCCGCGTCCTCGCCGGTGAAACGCATCACGAACCAACGATGCGATTGCCCGCGGTAGCGCCCATCCCGGGTTTTGCGCGAAACCTCTTCAGGGAACTCGTAGCTGATCCAGGCGTCATGTTCAGCGATTATCTCGGCTTTTCGGGTGCCAATTTCCTCAAGCAGCTCGCGCAGAGCGGCTTCGCGCAAAGGCTCACCCTCGTCAACGCCGCCCTGCGGCATTTGCCAATAGCCATCCGAAGAGTTGGCCCGAGCGCCGACAAATATCTTGCCTTCGCCATTCAACAACATAATGCCGACGCCCTGTCGAAATGGACGCATGTCTGACTGGTCCGCCATCGACTTACCTTTCATATTCCTAAATTCGAGCCCACTGTCCGGGTAACTGCCGGGCGCAATTCGCACCGGCCATTCGCATGTCTCGGATTGGTTGTCAAATTGCAGAATATCAAACCAAGAACTCAACATGGAGAATTCGGCCGGTCCCGATTACAGCCATTAATTGGCGCTGCCGCAGCTACACTCAATCCCTTGGTGACAGTGTGAATATCGACTCGCGCATCGCCGACCTCGCCGGCGACGGCGAAATCCTGACGTCCGATCTGACCCGCCAATTGATGATCGGATCACGTGCCGCCTTCGATGAGCGCGGCGAACGCGAGCTGAAAGGCGTTCCCGGATCATGGCCGTTGTACGGCGCCTCGCTTGGCTGATGGCTGTTGTGAATGGCTGAATAGTCAAGCGGCTATGAGGCCCAAAAAAGGGTCATCTGAATTCTGAATCCGCGTAGATTCTCCGCCGACCCACGGCTACACTCCACCCCATGACGGAAGGAACACAACGCAAGCTGGCCGCGATCCTAGCCGCGGATATCGTCGGTTATTCGCGCCTGATGGGCGAGGATGAATCCGGTACGCTCGCGGCGCTAAGGCAATTTCGCGCCGAGTTGTTTGAACCGACGATATTCGAGCATCGTGGAGATATCGTCAAAAGCATGGGCGATGGCTGGCTGGTGGCTTTCGACAGCGCCGCGGATGCGGTCAGTTGTGCCCTCGAAACACAGCAAAAACTGGCTGGGCATGATGTTCTGCAAGTCAGGATCGGCCTCCACATCGGCGACGTTACTTACGCGGATGGAGACGTTTTCGGCGATGGCATCAACATAGCGGCCCGTCTGCAGGAGATTGCCGAGCCAAATACGATCGTGATTTCAGAGACGGCAAAACGCAGCATTGACGGCAAACTGGCCGCCGGCTTCGCTTCCATGGGACAGCAGCATTTAAAGAACATTGCAGACCCGGTTTCGGTATTTGGTTGGGGAATGAGCGAGGTCGCCAAAAAACCGACGCACTTAACGCTGCCGGAAAAGCCATCGATCGCCGTCTTGCCGTTTGACAATATGTCCGGGGATGATGAACAGGAGTATTTTGCCGACGGCATAGCCGAGGATATCATTACCGCGCTTTCGAAATTTCAATGGCTGTTCGTAATCGCCCGAAATTCAACATTTACCTACAAGGGTTCTTCGGTGGATCTTACTCAGGTAGCTCGGGAATTTGGCGTGCGCTACATTTTGGAAGGCAGCGTGCGCCGGAGTGGTAATCGCGTACGAATTACCGGACAGCTTATCGACGGCAGCAACGGCAGCCATTTGTGGGCGGAACGCTATGATCGAGATTTGGATGATATTTTCGAGCTGCAGGACGAAATCACCGAAACCATTGTAGGACAGATTGATACAGAAGTCCGGACAAGTGAATTGGAACGGGCCCGGCGAAAACCGCCCTCAAACATTGATGCCTGGACCCTTTATCAGCACGGACTGTTCCATCTGTATAAAATCACCAAGAGTGATAATCCAACGGCCATCGATTTTTTCAACCAGGCAATCGAACAGGATCCCAACTTCTGTCTGCCCCATGCCGGCCTCGCCTACTGTTACTATTTGGACGCCATGCAAGGCTATACAACGACCCCAGGCGAAAGCCTTGTCAAGGCGGTGGCGGCCGGCGAACAGGCGGTTAGGTTGGACGAAAAGGAATGCTTTGCTCACTTTACACTGAGCCGGGCCCTGGCTCTGATTGGACAGGGTGAAAGGGCCATTGCGGCCGCGCAACGCGCCGTCGCGCTAAATGCAAACTTTGCGCACGGCTATTATGGGCTGGGCTTCGTTATGGACTGGTGCGGCCGGGGTGCCGAGGGAATTTCGCCGCTCGAACTCGCCATCCGCCTAAGTCCGCAAGACCCTTTGATGTGGGCGATAAAGTCGGTGTTGGCCGGGTGCCTGAACAGCGATGGACAACATAAAATGGCGGAGAATACAGCCCGTGAGGCCGTTAATTTACGTCCCGAACAATTGTGGCCGCACTTGCAACTCGCCGAGGCGTTGTTCATGCAGGACCGGCTGGAGGAAGCGCGTCTGGCCTGCGACAAAGCCCTGGAAATTAATCCGGATCTTTCACTTTCAACGCTGCGCGCCATGTTGGCCACGTCCGCGCCTGCGGGCTTGGATCATATGATCGATGTCTACGGAAAAATTGGCTTGCCGGAATGATGCTTTTGCCCCGCATCGGGTCGAAACCTATTTCGCATTGATTGTGAACGATACGGTCAAAGCGGAAGCCACTTTCCTGACCATTGCCATATAATACCAAAGGTCATCGATCGTTCAAATTGATGGAAGCCCATAACAAAACATTCGAGGCGCGTGAATGAAGTTCGGTTTTATGACGCAGTTGCAAATCCCAAGGCCCTGGACGGAAACTTCCGAACGCAACGCCTTTTGGAACGGACTGGACCAAGGCGTCGCGGCGGAGGCGGCGGGGTTCGCATATTATTGGATTACGGAGCAGCATTTCTTTATCGAAATCGGCCATTCGCCCGCCTCCGATATGTACCTCGCCGCCCTCAGCCAGCGTACCAAGACCATGCGTCTGGGCTTGGGCGTCGTGCTCATGCCGATCCACAATCCCGTCTCCATTGCCGAACGGGTCGCCACGCTTGATGTGCTCTCCAACGGCCGGGTGGAGTTCGGTACCGGGCGGGGCACCAGTGGCTACATTGCCGAAGGTCTGGGCCTCGACCCATCGGAAAGCCGCGAGGTGGCGCAGGAACACCTGGATGCGGTGCTGAAGATGTTCGATGGGGACTATTTCGAAGGCTACCAGGGCAAACATGTCAACCTGCCGGCCCGTCACATGGTGCCGCGCCCGATACAGCGGCCCCACCCGCCCCTGTGGACCGCCGCCTCGAACCTGGAAACTTACGCACACGCGGCCCAGCAAGGGTTCGGTGTTATCGGCGTAACGCGCAGTTCCATTCCGGACACCAAGGCCGCGGTGGCCAATTATCACGCCGTCGTCAAGGCGACGGACCCGGCAACGTTTATCGCCCGTAAACCGAACCACCAGACCGGCGTCTTCGGCATTGCCTATTGCGACAAGGACGACCGGATGGGCCGCGACGTGGGCTGTGCGGCGGCGCGTTGGTATTACGGCGACAACAACGCCGAGTTGAACCCGGTGCGCTTCGCCACCGCCGGCGGGGTCGAGAAAGTGAAGCAGCGCATGGCGGGGCTAAGTGACGATGACCTGATCGACAATGGCATGGCGATTGGCGGCAACCCGGATACGATCTGCCGGATCGTGGAGAATTGGGCCTCCACCGGTATCGACCAGATGATTTTCATGATCCAGGCCGGCAACACCACCCACGAACAGGTCATGCGGTCCATCGACCTCATCGGGGAACATGTGATCCCCCGATTTCAGCCGTAGACGGATGCCAACCGTTCGGATTGCGCTACACGGTAATTGCGTAGGCGGGCTGCCGCGGGTCGGCGCCTGCACGGAAAAATCCTGTCGTCGGCTCATAAAGTACGGCTTCAACCGATGCAACACGGCGTGAATAGCTGGGAAATGTTTCGATTTCATGGCCGAGGGCGCTCAGTTCATCGAGGGTGCCCGATGGAAAGCGGTCCTCCAATCCCATAAGACCGGGGTAATGATTGTAGGGGGCAAATGAATTGGGAAAACTCATGGTCATGAAGCGCGGCGCATCGATGGCTTCTTGTATATCCATGCCGAAGTGAAACGCATTCAGAACGACCTGCAACATTGCCTGGACCTGGGCATCGCCCCCCGGCGCCCCGAACGGCATGACCGAACCATCGTCGCGAAGCAGAATTGCCGGGTTGGGCGTTAATCGCGGCCGCTTGCCCGGCGCCACGCCCGAGGGGTGGTTGGGATCGGGCCGGGATTGCGTGCCGCGGCCGGACGGAACAATGCCGAGCCCCGGCACCACCGGCGCCCGCCATGAGGCATCGGACGGTGTCGCCGAAAACGCGTTGCCCCAACGATCGACGACACACAGATAGGAGGTGTCCGGGTCGCGCTCCGTTGGCGTCCCCGGTGTCGTCATGGCGGCTTTTGGTAGTTTGCTATTGTGATAAAGGTCGGGCGGCATGTCGGGCATGGCAACCTTGCGGTCGATAGCCCCAACCCGTTTCTCTATATGTTCAGCCGAAAATAATGTGTCGAGGCCGACATCGACGAAACGCGGATCGCCATAATGATATTCACGATCGGCGAATGCGCCCTTCAGAATTTCCAATATGAGATGGATGTATGCGGGCTCGTTGTGTTTCAGGCCCTCGAGCCCGGCCCGTTCCACCATCAGCAACGCTTGCGCCAGCATGGGACCCTGACACCAGGGCCCGCAGGTAATGACCTGGAAATCACGCCAACGGGTGAGGACGGGGTCTTCGTAACGAGAATGAAAGTCCGCGAGATCCTCGAAGGTCAGATAGCCGCCTTCCTCCTTTTGATGTTCCGCGATCCGCACCGCGATATCGCCGGCATAAAAGGCCCCCCGCGCCGCCGCTAGGCCGGCCTCCCGCCCCTTCGTTGCCGCGGCGCGTTCCTCGTCAACCATATACTGCATGGTCGCCGCCAGATCGCTCTGGATGAACCGCTCGTTGAGCCTGACCGCGCGGCCATTCGGTTGAAACACCTTCACGTTCGACGGCCAGCGGCGATAATCCTCCTCATGCTTGGCAAATTCATTGGCGAGAAATTCACCCACGCCAAAGCCTTCCTTGGCAAACCGGATCGCCGCGGCCGCTACGTCGCCAAACGACATGGTGCCGAAATCACGCAAGGCGGTAATCCAGGCATCGGGTGCCGCGGGCACCACGGTCCGCAGGACGCCCAGGGGCTGCGTGCCGTTGTATTCGCGCATGAACAGATCCTTGGGAAAGGCCTTCGGCCAGTGACCAAGACCGGCAATGGTCACGACCTTACCCGCGCCGGTTCTGATCATAATGGGCGCCACACCGGCAAAGTTCACTTCGTCGGGGTGCAGCACGGCAAGCGCCATGCCGGCGCAACAGCCCGCGTCAACCGCATTGCCGCCGGCTTCGAGGATTGAGAACGCGGCGGCACTGGCAAGATAGTGCCCGGCGGAAACCGCGTGCCTGCTACCGTATAAGGTGGGGCGCATTCCCTTTACTCCGGTTGTTCTGGACAAATAGCCCATGGCGAAAATTCCCATTGGACCAGGAGGGGTAACTTACCTTGTGGATGAGCGCGGCGCCAATGCGGAGAACGGGACGCCCTTGGCATGAGCAGCGCAAGTCGGCTATTACAAACCTCCAATCAATTTGACGAGGTAATCCATGAACCCGAGCAAACTCAGACGTACATTGAAATCAGGCGGACATGTGTTCGGTTGCATGCTGTCCCAAATGGCGTCGACCCGGTTTGAAACAGTCCTGGCCGGCAGCACGCTGGATTACGCGATTATCGATTCCGAGCATGGCTCGCGGGACCGCACTGAAATTCAGCAACTCACGGGCATGCTGAGGCGCGCTGACATCACGCCGATTGTCCGTGTTCCGGTTCCGAAAGCTGAATGGGTCGCGATGGCGTTGGACGCAGGCACGGCTGGTATTCTGGTGCCCTATTGCGAGACCGTGGAAGAAGTCCAGGCAGTCGTGGCGACGGCGAAATGGCATCCATTGAAGGGCGACTATTTGCGCCGCGCGGTGGAAGAAAACAAACTGCCCAGCAAGGAGACGCGGAAATACCTGCAAAATCGGCGCAAGGAATCCTTCGTCATTATCGGTATCGAGTCCGAGCCCGCCTACAAGAACCTGGATGCCATTCTGGACGTTGGCGGCATCGACGGTGTTTTCATTGGACCGAATGATATGTCCACCTCGCTGGGTATTCCAGACGACTATTCGAACAAGAAATATTTGCGCGTGATCGAGGACATTATTAAGCGTTGCACCGCGCGTAAAATTCCGGTGATGGTGCACCAGCAAACCATCGAAACGTCGAGCAAGGCGATCAAGCTGGGCGCCCGTTTTGTCC
>JAPYPT010000029.1 GCA_029937535.1 Alphaproteobacteria bacterium | reverse complement strand
CGGCCCTGGGCGGGACGGCCCTGGGCGGGACGGCTTTTGCATGGCCGCCGTCGCCTGCATCACTTTTGGCGACCGCTTTCGACGCCATCTTCGGCGGGGCCTGCTCGCCATGGCCGTCCTTGCTGAGATCGATCGGCAAAACGGCGGCGCCGGCGGCTGCCCGTTGTCCGGGATGAACCGGTTCCTCGTAGCTGTAGGTCAACCAGGCCGCCAGACCGGCCGTGCCGGCCAGCAGCAGGAACACGACCACGGCCAAGGCGCCGGGCGTCCGCCGTTTAACCTTCGCCGCCCGTTCCTTTTCAGGCTTTTGAACCCTCGGTTTCCTGGCCACGCTACCTCAATCCCGTCCCGACCCGGCCCATCCGGGGCTGCCTGCCTAGAGCATGTGCTATTAAAACATGCTCGAACTCTTAGATAAGAGCAATTGAATCAATCACTTGGGTCTCGCCCGGTACGTCTTGGCACACGACACGACACTCGCCCGTTTTTACTTCATTGCCGGGCTCGACCCGGCAATCCAGGGCAACAAACTCAGATGTTTGCGGCTCTGGATCCCCGGATCTTCGCTTCGCTACGTCCGGGGATGACGAAATGTCGTATCGCGTGACGTCTTGGGTTCACCCGATTAATTGAAAATTGCTCTACTCTCCGTTGCGCCGTTGCAACAATGCCATGCCACGCAGTAAATCCAACGCATAGCTTAACTGAAAGTCGCGCGGGCGTTTTACCTTGTCACCATTGCCATTGCCATTGCCATTGCCATTCGATTTAACCGACTTCGGTTTGCCCGCATTTTTTTCAGCCTTCAAATGTTTCGGCAAATCGGCTTCGCTGCGGCGGCGGCCGTTGTTTGCTTTTTCCACCCGAACCTGTTCCACCAAGACATCGGGGTTGATGCCCTTGGCCTGGATCGAGGTGCCCGACGGCGTGTAATAACGCGCCGTGGTCAGACGGATGGCGCCATGGCCCTGCAAGGGAATGATGCTTTGCACCGAACCCTTGCCGAAAGATTTGGTGCCGATGATCAAGGCCCGCTGATGATCCTGCAAGGCGCCGGCGACAATCTCCGAGGCGGAGGCCGAACCGCCATTGATCAATACGGTGACGGGTAAACCGTCCGCCAAGTCACCCATCTTGGCATTGTAGCGATGGGTTTCTTCCGGCCGCCGGCCACGGGTGGAGACGATCTCACCCTTGTCCAGAAAAGCATCCGACACGGCGATGGCCTGGTCCAGGGCGCCGCCCGGATTGTTGCGTAAATCCAGCACCACGCCCATGAAACGGTTGCCCAGTTCCGACTTGCGCTTGGCCATGGCCGCTTCCAGGCCGCTGTTGGTCTGCTCGGTAAATGATGTGATGCGGATATAGACCACATCCCCCTCCAGACGGGAGCGAACCGATTGTACCCGGATCACGTCGCGGATGATCTTGACTTCAAATGGCTTTTCCACACCCTTGCGCGCCACGGTCAGCAGAATTTCCGATTTGATCGGGCCGCGCATTTTCTTCACGGCTTCGGCCAGGGTCATGCCCAGGACCGGGGTGCCGTCAAGATGGGTGATATAGTCCCCCGCCTTTATCCCGGCGCGGGCGGCCGGTGTTTCATCGATCGGCGAGACCACCTTGACCACGCCGTTTTCCATGGTCACTTCAATGCCAAGGCCGCCGAACTCACCTTTGATCTGTTCCCGCATATTGCGGTAGGCCTTGGGCGGCATATACGAGGAATGAGGATCCAGGGACCGCAGCATGCCGGTAATGGCCGCCTCGATCAGGTCCGAATCCTCGGCTTCTTCCACATAATCGGCTCTGATCCGTTCCAACACATCGCCGAACAGGTTCAGTTGGCGATAGATGCCATCTTCCTTTGCCTGTGCCGGTCCCGCTAGGGCGAGAAAGAGAGCCGCCACGAACATCACGCCAGACCGTATCCCGAACAATTGTTTTATCATCCACTCGCCCTTTCGAGGCTGCTTGACCACCAGGGGTTCGGGTTGATCGCCGTCCCCTTGCGCCGTAATTCAATGTAAAGAGACCGCTTATCGTCCCTGCCCATGACCCCAACCGGTTCGCCCGTCAGCATCGCTTGACCGACAACCACCTGCAACTTCGATAATCCCGCCAGCAAGGTATGGTAGCCCTCGCCATGAGAGATGATCAAGATCAGGCCATAGTGACGAAACGGGCCGGCGAAAACCACCCGGCCGTCATGGGGCGCGACGACCTGGGCATCCCGCCGCGTCCGCAAGGTAATACCCTGGGCGCGCGGACCCAATCCAGTACTTTCGCCATAGCGGCCGGTCCGTATCCCCCTGGCCGGCAGCCTGAGGTGGCCGCGCAGTTTCGAAAACGGCGCCGCGCTGGGCGCCAAGGCCAAGCGCTGGGTTTTCCCGGCCGGCTTGTTTTCCGCCCCTTGCGCCCGCTTCGTTGGGCCAAGGATACGGGCCATCTCGGCGGCCAGCCCGCGCCGCCGCGCCGCGCTCTCCCGTTCGCGCGCCCGACCGGTGGTTCGGGCCCTGTTGCGATCATCTTCGCTTGCCTGTTGGCGGGCCCGCCGGGCGCGCCGCTCCTCCCGGTCAAGGCGGCGCAGTAAACCATGAAGATCACCGACTTTCGAGGCCAGCATGGCCAGCCGTTTGCCTTCCCGCGCGCCGGCCTGACGCAATTGCTGCTCGGACCTGGCCCGTTCATCCAATAACGCAGTTAACTCTTGGCGCCGGGCGGCGAGGCTGTCGACGGTGGCGAGCTGCAACCGTTGTTCCGCCCGCAGCCGGCGGCCTACATTGTCCGCCGCCGCCAGGAGGTCTCCAACTTCGGCCGCATCCCGGTGCAAGGCGGGCAGAGCGGCGGCCAGAAGCCGGCCGCCACGGGCCGCATCCAGCAAGGTCCCCGGCGCCGCCAGTATTGCCACGGCGGGCTGGCGCTCCAGCCGCGCCAGGGCGATGATGGAGCCGGCCATGCCGTCCCGCATTTTCTTGAGCCGGCGGCGATAGTCCCGATGCTCGGCACGAAGATTTTCGAGACGCCCGTCGATGGCGTCCAACGTGGCTTCCTCCCCCTGCGCCTGCTTGGCCACCAGGGCGGCGCGAAGACGCAGGCCGTCGATCTGGTCACCGACCACCCTGGCGCGTTCCGCCAGGGCGCGTTGCCGCGACTGGACCGCCTGAATGGACTGTTCGGTTTTCGCGATGTCACGGTGCACGTCCTGTTGGGACGCCGCCGTCAATGCGGCCGGCCAGCACAGGCAGGGTAATAATACCCCAAGTGTCTGAAGATTGTATGCCGGTCTAGCCATGGCGGGCCAGTTGATCAGGTGGGGCCAGCAGCGACCGGCCGGTCATCTGAACCGGTTGTGGCAGAGCCATGAGAGCCAGGACCGTGGGCGCCAGATCCGCCAGGCTGCCGTCGTGAAGTTGCAATGGTTCGCCATTTTCCCGATGCGGTGCATTCACCACCAACACCGGCACCGGCCCCGTGGTATGGGCGGTAAATTCGCCATTTCCGTCGGGGTCCCGCAGCATCTCGATATTGCCGTGATCGGCGGTGATCACCATGCGGCCATCAACCGCTGTCACGACTTCGACCAGGCGGCCCAGACAGCGGTCAATCATCTCCACCGCCCGGATCGCGGCTGGTAGATTTCCCGTATGGCCAACCATGTCGGGATTGGCGTAATTGACGATGATCAGGTCGTAATGATTTCCCTTGATCGCCCGAACCAGTTTGTCCGTTATCTCGCCGGCCGACATCTCGGGCGCCAGATCATAGGTTGCGACTTTTGGCGAGGGCACCAGGATACGGTCTTCGCCGGTAAATACAGCCTCCCGCCCACCGTTCAAAAAGAATGTGACATGGGCGTATTTCTCTGTCTCGGCGATGCGCAATTGCCTGCAACCGGCCTCCGAGACGACCTCGCCAAGGGTCTGTTCCAGCTCGATCATCCGGAACAAAGTTCCCATGCTGGCATCCAGATCGGTGGAATAGCCGACCATGCCCAGGCGGTCGGCGAAATCAATGACGCGGCTCCGCCCGAAACTCTTAAAATCGGGTTCCACCAGGGCGGTAAGAATTTCGCGGGCCCGGTCGGCCCGGAAGTTGGCCATCAACAGGCCGTCGCCGTCCCGCATGCCCTCATAGCCATCGACGGCGGCGGGCAGAATGAATTCGTCGCCTATATCCTGGGCATGGGCATTCCGGACCACCGCCATCGGCTCTCCGGCTGATGCGCCGCCCGCCACGATGACTTCGTAGGCCTGGGCCACCCGGTCCCAGCGGTTGTCGCGGTCCATGGCATAGTACCGGCCGCACACGGTGGCAATGCGCACGTCATCGATTTGGGAAATTTCCGCCAACACCTCGGTCATGATATCGGCGCCGCTGTCGGGGGGCGTGTCGCGGCCATCCATGAAGCAATGCAGCCAAACCGGCACGCCGGCATCGGCGATGATCTTGGCCAGGGCCAGCATATGACGGTGATGGCAATGCACTCCGCCCGGCGACAGCAGGCCCATCAAATGACAGGCCCCGCCGCTGCCCAGCAGGCGGTCGATAAATTGCTCCAACCGAGGGTGCATGGCCAGGCTGCCATTGGCCAGGGCCGCATCGATTCTGGGCAGATTCTGCATCACCACCCGGCCGGCGCCGATGTTCTGGTGGCCAACTTCGGAATTGCCCATCTGGCCCTCGGGCAGGCCGACCGCCAGGCCCGAAGTCTGTAACAAGGCGTGCGCGTGATCAGCCAAAATGCGGTCGTAGACCGGCGTATCCGCCAGGGCGATACCGTTGTCGGCGCTGTCCTCGCGATGGCCCCAGCCATCCAGGATACAAAGCACCACGGGGCGATGCTGGTTCTTCACTCGCAACCTAGAACTCCAACGGCTGACTATCGAATCGGCACCAATATGGCGCAGCCGTGATTGAATGCAACTGCAATCATCCGGCCCGGTGATAGGGGTGCCCGGACAGTATAGTATGGGCGCGGTATAGTTGCTCCATCAACATTGCGCGCGCGAGCAAATGAGGCCACGTCATGGCGCCCAGGGACAGCCCAAAATGGGCGCCCTGGACCAAATCCCGGTGCAGGCCATTGGCGCCGCCGATCATGAATGCCAGATCGGCCACGCCGTCGTCCCGCCACCGGCCCAGCCGTTTGGCGAATGCCTCGCTGGAATGGACCTTGCCATTGCCATCAAGGGCGATCGCGGTCGCGCGCTCCGGCAGGGCGGCCCCTAACAGCGAGGCTTCCGCCCGCGCCAGCTTTTCGCCGGAGAGATTCTTGCGCACCTCGACTTCGCGGATGGTCACCGGCCAGGGCAGCCGTTTCTGATAGGTCCGGCAGATTTCCGCCACGGGATCGCCACGGGCACGGGCCACGGCGCAAATGGTGATGCGCATGAGCTAAGGCCTTCTCAACTAGCGTTGAATCTCCAAGCCACCCGCTCCCCCACCCGGCCACCGCCACCGCCACCGCCTTATTGCGGATCATCCTCAATGGGTGGCCGGGTGCGGGAGCGGGCGGCTTGGCGCATCGACAAATATCGAAGACGGCCTAAAGCACGGCGCGTTCGGGCTCCGCCATCTCGATGGACCACATTTTTTCCAGATTATAGAACGCCCGCACTTCGGCGCGGAACAGATGCACGATGATGTCGCCCATATCGATCAACACCCAATCACGCTTGTTCATGCCCTCGACCTTGCACCGGCCCAGGCCCAGTTCCTTGACCTCGCGCAACAGATGTTCCGCCATGGCGCCCACATGACGGTTCGAGCCGCCCGTGGCGATCACCAAGTGATCAGCGATACTGGATTTACCGTGCAGATCAATGACAACGAGATCTTCGGCCTTGTCATCATCGAGAGAACTATTCACGAGTGCCAGCAATTCTTGGCCTGTCGCTGGCTGTTGGCTTACGCTTGTTATGGTGAATGGCTCCTAAGTTTTTTAATGGTCTGCATATTGACCCTTCGATTCACGGTTGATGGTTGATTATGACAACATTTCGCCGAAATGTCATGTCTCTTTCGCGCCGCCGTCCCCGCCGCCGTCCCCGCCGCCGTCCCCGCCGCCCAGGTTGCCGCGGATCGTGGTGCTGGAGGCTGGATGCAGGCGGGAGAACAGGAAACACCACGCGGGCGCCGGCGTCAGGGGCAGCGCCGCCGGGCGCTGCACCCGATAGGAGGCATAGCGCGCGGCGGCGGCCCCGGCCAGGGCGCGGTGGCCGCCGGCCTCGCGGGGTCCGGCGCGGTTGAAAATCGCCAGGGGCACGCTTTCGACAATCTCGCGCCAGCGGCGCCAGCGCGGCAATTGCACCAGATTGTCCGCCCCCATCAGCCAGACAAAGGCGTGCGCCGGCCAGCGCCGCCGCAGGGCGGCCACGGTATCCACGGTAAAGCGGGTGCCCAGGCGGGTTTCGAGATCGCTGGCCCGGATGCGGGGATGGCCGGTCATGGCCTTGGCGCCGGCCAAACGGTGGGCCAGGGGCGCCATGCCGGTCTGGGGTTTCAAGGGGTTCTGTGGCGAGACCAGCCACCAGACCTGATCCAGGCGCAATTGTTTCAGGGCCAGCAGGGAGATATGGCGGTGACCCTCGTGGGCCGGGTTGAAAGAGCCGCCCAGCAGGCCGATTTTCAAGCGCGCCATGATGCCGCCACCCTGGATGCCCGGGTCGCGCCCGGGCATGACGAATTGGATCGGCATGGGCCCCTCTTCCCACCCGTCATTGCCGGGCTTGACCCGGCAATCCATGTCTGACGGCGGCGCCTTGCCATACCGTTAGGGCCGCACCTGGCCCTGGCCATGGACGACGTATTTGAACGAGGTCAATTGTTCGACCCCGACCGGGCCGCGGGCATGCAGGCGGTTGGTTGAGATACCTATTTCCGCCCCCATGCCGAATTCGCCGCCATCGGCGAACTGGGTCGAGGCGTTGTGCAACAGGATGGCGCTGTCCACTTCATCCAAGAACCGCTCCGCCGTGGGAATGTCGTCGGCAACGATGCATTCGGTGTGGTGGGAGCCGTAACCTTCAATATGGGCGATCGCCGCATCGACGCCGTCGACCACCTTCACGGCGATGATGGTGTCGAGAAATTCCGTGCCCCAGTCGGCCTCCGTCGCCGGCACCACGCGGTCATCGAGGTCCTGGGTTTCGCCGTCGCCGCGCACTTCACAGCCCGCATCCAGCAAATCCGTCACCAGGGGCCGCAAATGAGTGCCGCGGCAGCGGCGGTCCACCAGCAGGGTTTCCGAGGCGCCGCAGATGCCCGTGCGGCGCAGTTTCGCATTGAGGGAGATATCCCGCGCCATGGCCAGATCGGCGGAGCCATCCACATAGACATGGCAGTTGCCGTCCAGATGGGCGATCACCGCCACCCGGCTTTCGTTCTGCACCCGCTCGATCAGGCCGCGGCCGCCACGGGGCACGATGATGTCGATATACTGGGGCATGGTCAGCATCATCCCCACCGCCGCCCGGTCCCGCGTGGGCACCAACTGGATCGCGCCCTCGGGCAGGCCGGCGGCCCGCAGGCCCGCCAACAGGCAGGCATGGATGGCGCGGGTGGAATGGAAACTTTCCGAGCCGCCGCGCAGAATGGCCGCGTTGCCGGATTTCAGGCACAGGGCGCCCGCATCCGACGTCACGTTGGGGCGGGATTCATAAATAATGCCGATCACGCCGAGGGGAACCCGCACCCTGGCGATACGCAGGCCGTTGGGGCGGTCCCATTCGGCCATGATACCGCCGACGGGGTCGGTCAATTCCGCGATCGCCTCCAAGCCCGCCGCCATGGCCTCGACCCGGTCCGCATCCAGCAACAGGCGGTCCAGCAGAGCATTGCTCAGGTCGCGTTCCCGGGCCGCCGCCATGTCGATGGCATTGGCCTCCAGGATGGCCGCCCGGCGATCCCGCATGGCGCTGGCCGCTGCAACCAGGGCCTGGTTCTTGGCCGCCGTCGGCGCCTTGGCCAGGACCGTTGCCGCCGCCCGGGCCAAGGCGCCCAGATCCAGCATTTGCCGTTGCAAATCGTCAGCCGTAATTTCCGCCGTCGTTTCTGCCGTGCTCATGGTCCCTGTTCCCTTGGTCTAACCCAACACCAGATCGTCCCGATGGATCATTTCTTCCCGTCCCAGAAAGCCCAGGATATCCTGAATTTCGCCGCTGCGGTGGCCTTTGATGCGGCGCGCATCGGCGGTGGAATAGGCGGTCAGGCCGCGCCCCAGCACGGCGCCATCCGGGCCGCGCACCACCACCGCGTCGCCGCGTTGAAAATCACCCTCCACCGCCGTTACGCCCGCCGGCAGCAGACTGCGCCCCTGGGCCAGGGCCCTGGCGGCGCCGGCATCGACGGTCAGGAAGCCCTTGCTATGCAGGCTGGCGGCGATCCAACGTTTCCGCGCGCTGGCCGGCGTCGCCGAGGTGGTGAACCAGGTCCCCCTGGCGCCGGCCTCCAAGCGCGCGATGGGATGGGCGGCGGAACCATCGGCGATGACTGTTGAACAGCCCGCCTGGCCGGCCAAACGGGCCGCCTGGATCTTGGTCACCATGCCGCCGCTGCCGTCATGGCTTCCCGTGGCGCCCGCCATGGCCTCGATCGCCGGGGTGATTTCTCCCACCTCGGCGATGAATTCCGCGGCGCTGTCCAGGCGCGGATCGGCGCTGTACAGGCCGTCGATATCGGACAGCAGAACCAGGCAATCGGCGCCAATCATGCCGGCGACACGGGCGGCCAGGCGGTCGTTGTCGCCAAAGCGGATTTCCTCCGTCGCCACCGTGTCGTTCTCGTTGACCACGGGGACGGAACCGTGGTTCAGCAGGGCCGTCAGGGTATTCCGGGCATTCAAATAGCGCCGGCGGCGCTCGGTGTCGTCACCGGTCAGCAGGATTTGCGCCACCGGCACGCCGTGCCGGGCCAAGCTTTCATGATAGGCGTGCGCCAGACGGATCTGCCCCGCCGCCGCCGCCGCCTGGCTGTCCTCGAGACGCAGGACCCGCCGCTCCAGGCCCAGGCTGCGCCGGCCCAGGGCGATGGCGCCCGACGAGACCAGCAGGACATCCTGGCCCCGCGCCCGGCAGGCCGCGACATCGTCCATCAAGGCATCCAGCCAGTCCCGGCGCAGGGCGCCGGTCCGTTGATCCACCAGCAGGGACGAGCCGATCTTGATCACCACCCGTTTGGCCTGGATCAGGCGGGCGGTCATGGCTGCCAGCCTCCCACCTCGGCCTGCGGGTCCCCATCTTCGGCCTGGTCGTCGCCGGCTTGACCATCTTCTGCCTGGTCTTCTTCAGCCCGGTCTTCTTCGGGCGCCTCCATGATTTGCACTAAGGCGTGCAATAGCTCCGGCAGGCCTTTACCGGCGATGCCGGAGATCACATGCACCGGGGCGCCCACGGCAGCGGCCAGTTCGGCCCGGCGCTCGGCGATTATCGCGTCCGTCAGGGCGTCGCATTTGTTCAGGCAGACCAAGGCCGGCTTACCCGGCAGACCTTCATCATAGGCCTGCAATTCGGCCCGCACGGTGCGGTAGTCGCCGGCGACATCTTCCGCCGTGCCGTCAATCAGATGGATCAGGGCGCGGCAGCGTTCCACATGGCCCAGAAACCTATCACCCAGGCCCGCGCCTTCGTGGGCGCCCTCGATCAGGCCGGGGATATCCGCCAGGATGACTTCCCGTTCGCCGACCTGGGCGACGCCGAGATTGGGGTATAGGGTGGTAAAGGGATAATCGCCGATCTTGGGCCGGGCCCGGCTGACGGCGGTCAAAAAGGTGGATTTGCCCGCATTGGGCAGGCCGATCAGGCCCGCATCGGCGATCAGTTTCAGGCGCAGCCACAGGGTGAACACCTCCCCCTCGCCGCCCGGTTCGAACTGCCGGGGCGCCCGGTTGGTGGAGGATTTGAAGGATTCATTGCCCCGTCCGCCCCCCCCGCCCTGGGCCAGAACAAGCTGGTCGCCCGCCACGGTCATATCGGCCAGAATGGTTTCCCGGTCTTCGTCCAGGATCTGCGTGCCCACGGGCACCTTGACGATGATATCCGCGCCCCCCGCGCCGGTGCGCGAGGCACCCATGCCGGGGCGGCCGTTCTTGGCCTTGATGTGTTGTTGGTAGCGGTAGTCGATCAGGGTGTTCAGGTTTTCCACCGCCACGGCCACCACGTCACCGCCCTTGCCGCCCTTGCCGCCGTTGGGGCCGCCGTATTCGACAAACTTCTCGCGCCGGAAGCTGACACACCCATGCCCGCCGTTGCCGCTTTTTATGTAGATTTTGGCTTGATCGAGAAATTTCATGACGCACTATCGCGAGGTTTGGGAATTTGGGCTGCAAAGAATAAAAAACGGGGGATGGTCAGCCATCCCCCGCGTATGAACTGCGCTTGCGGGCGCGCCTATTCCGGCGGCTGCACCGAAACAAAGGTCCGGCTGCCGGCCTTGGTTTGGAATTTCACCTGGCCTTCGATCAGCGCGAAAATTGTGTGATCCCTGCCCAGGCCAACGTTATCGCCAGGCTTCCACTTGGTGCCGCGCTGGCGCACGATGATGTTGCCGGGAATAACCTTTTGGCCACCAAATTTCTTGACGCCAAGGCGCCGCCCGGCGGTATCGCGGCCGTTGCGTGAACTGCCGCCTGCTTTTTTATGGGCCATTTCCGGTGCTCCTCAACTCTCGCTGCTCTCGACGGGGGTATCCGCCGCCGTGTCAGCTGTTTTATCTTCGGTCTTGGTCTCAGTCTTGGTCTCGGCTTTCGGCTTCGCCTTGGCTTTTGGGGCCGCCTTCTTCTTGGCGCCGGGGCCGGCGATGTCGGTAATCCGCACCACGCTCAATTCCTGGCGATGGCCATTTTTCCGGCGATAATTTTTCCGCCGCTTCTTTTTGAAGACGATGATTTTCTCGCCACGGGCCTGTTCCACCAAGGTCCCGGTGACCTTGGCGCCATCCACCAAGGGCGCGCCGACGATGGTGTTGCCATCGGCATCCAGCATCAGCACGTTGTCAAAGGCGACGTCATCACCCGCTTCACCGGCGATCCGTTCAATCCGGATCACATCGTCCGGGGCGACACGGTATTGTTTACCGCCAGTCTTGATTACAGCGAACATCGTGAGGTCCATCTATCGGTTTCATGCGTCCTGTTTCCGAGCTGAAAAACATATCGAAAAACAGTCCGCCCATGCGAAACAATTCAGGCGGCGCGGACGCCGCCCAGGTCGGCGCGGATATACGCCCTGCCCGGCCCTTTGTCAACGGCCCGAAACAGAGAGAGATCGTAAAAATTGGTTATGCCTTACGTCCGCGCCACCCCTGCCCGGTTGCGCGGAGTTAACGGGGAAAACCGGCAATCCGTTCCAATTATCCCAATCCAGCCAACCCAATGCAACTAGCCCAATCCAACTAACCCAATGCAAAAGATACGCCCGGTGGCACGGCGACGTAGTTGTAGCCCTTCAACGGGTCGGTTTTCGATGCCGCGATGGCCTCCAGGGTTGCCTTTTCCGGGGCGCCGGCGTGGTCGATCATATAGACATCAAATCCCAGTTCGTCGATTATATGCCGGCTCACGGTGCAATTCATATCAGCGCCATGGTCTTCGTAAATTATGATTATGTTGGCCCGTTGAAGGGTTTCCGTCGCACCCATCAGGGCGGATACTTCCGCGCCTTCGACGTCAAGCTTGATGACCACGGGGGCGCCGTCGTCGGGCCCGATGCCGGCCAGCAATGCATCAATGCTGCTGGTCTCAACTGTTTCCGCTCTGCCAAGATCGGTGATGGCCTCGTCCGTGCCGGCGATCCGGGCACCGGCGTGTCCACCTGCGGTGACGAAGGTCACGGTTTCGCCAGCTTTTTCAGCGATTGCCGCGCGGACCACCGTGAAAGGGGCATTATTGATCTCGGCATTGCGGCGCAATCTCGCAAAAGTAACGCCGCCTGCCTCAACCGCCACGATCCGTTTCGGATCCGGAATCGTTTCCGATGCGAAAATACTCCAGAATCCTATGTTTGCACCGAGATCAAGGAAGATGCAGTGTGGTTTCAGGTGCGATCGGAGGACGCGGGCGACTTCGGGTTCGTATTCAAAATCCGCGAACAGCAGCCGCGACCAATAATAGTCACCCAGATCAATTTGACAGTGAGAACGGGCGAAAAGCCCCACGACGACGTGGTTTCCGGGGTTGAAGGGCCCGTTGCCAAAAAATCGGCTCAAAGTCCCGATGCCACGGTAGGAATATCGCCTCAATATGGCGCCGGCGAGGCGCAGCAGCCAAGCCTCAATTCTGGCGCCCAGGCTGCTATAGGATTGGATCGGCCGGCCCGGCAAATTTCGCACCATAAGTTAAATTGCACGGGCGCCCATGGCGCCATGGAGGCAACTTATCACTGTTACTTGGCATTAACCTAACGCAGGCGGATCGTTCCAGGAAAGGCGAGCCCAAACGATATTGCCCTATTTTGCCAAATGTTCGCGGACCAAATCCAGGAACACATCCAGGCGGTCATGATGGGCCCAATGACCGGCCCCTTCAATGGCGGCGACGGAGGCATTTTGGAAGGATGAAAGCCGCCCATCTTCCTCCGGGTCGGAGGCCCAGCTTTCGGTCCCGCGAACAAGCAGCGTGGGGCAGGTAATGCGCGACCACAGATGCCGGATCTCTTCCGGCGACAGGCCATAGGGCCGGAAAATGCGCACATAATTGTCGAACTTCCAGCTAAAAGTCCCGTCCTCGTTCTGATTGGCGCCATGCACGGTCAGGTGCCGGGCCTGTGCCTCGGAAAGATGGGGGTTTTCGTCCTGCATGCGGCTGAAGGCATCTTCCAGGGTGGGATAGCGGCGCGGCGTGCGGCCCGAGACCTTGCGTAATTCATCGGCCCAATCGGATAAACGTTCGTTGATGCTTTTGCCGGCGCTTTTCGCCAGCATCAGGGGCGAGGCGCCCAGACCTTCGATGGCCACGACGCTTTTGACGTTGTCGGGATAAAGGCCGGCGTATTGCAGGGAAATCATGCCGCCCAGGGAATGGCTGAGGATGGTGACCGGCGCCATGTTCTTCTGGTCCACCAGATGGGCGATGTCATAGACATATTCGGGCATGGTGTAGCTGCCGCCCATGCTCCACTGGCTGTCGCCATGGCCGCGCAAATCCGGGGCGATGATGTGGTATTCGTCGCGGAAAGCCTCCGCCACCCAATCCCAGTTGCGGCAATGGTCGCGGCCGCCGTGCACCAGCAGCATGGGCGGCGCGCCCTCGTTGCCCCAATCCACGTAATGCAGGCGCAGACGCTGGGAGAAATAAACGTGACTGGCGGGACCGGAAGTCATTTTCGGCACGGTCGTCTCCCTTTCCATGAATTCTTTAGGCGGCCTTCTTTAAATAGCGTGCAACAAGGGTTTCGGCGATCTGCACCGCGTTCAGGGCCGCGCCCTTGCGCAGATTATCGGACACCACCCAAAGGTTCAGGCCGTATTCCACCGTCGGGTCGACCCGGATGCGGGAGATGAAGGTGGCGTATTCACCGACGCATTCCACGGGCGTGACGTAGCCGCCTTCCTCCCGCTTATCCACCACCATGCAGCCCGGCGCCTCGCGCAGGATATCGCGGGCCTCGTCATCGTCCAGGGGCTGCTCGAACTCAATATTCACCGCCTCGGCATGGCCGACAAAGGTCGGCACGCGGACGCAGGTCGCCGTCAGCTTGATCGCCGGATCAAGGATCTTCTTGGTCTCGGCGGTCATCTTCCATTCTTCCTTGGTCTCGCCGTCTTCCATGAAGACATCGATCTCGGGAATGACGTTGAAGGCGATCTGCTTGGGGAATGCCCGGGGGCTGGGCTGATCGTTGACATAGATGCCCTTGGTCTGGATGAACAATTCGTCCATCGCCTCGCGCCCGGCGCCCGAGGCCGATTGATAGGTGGCGACCACGACACGCTTGATTTTGGCCCGGTCATGCAGCGGCTTCAGGGCCACCACCAACTGCGCCGTGGAGCAATTGGGATTGGCGATGATATTGCGCCGTTTGTAGCCGGCCAGATCGGCCGAATTGACTTCAGGCACCACCAGGGGCACATCGGGGTCCATGCGGAAGGCCGAGGAATTGTCGATCACCACGCAACCGGTCTGGGCCGCCCGTTCGGCGTATTTCCGCGAGACATCGCCGCCGGCGGCGAACAGGGCGATATCCGTGGTGGAAAAGTCAAAGTTGTCCAGGGCCTTGACCTTCAGGGTTTTATCGCCGAAGCCCGCTTCCCGGCCCACGGAACGGGTCGAGGCCAGGGCCACGACTTCCTCCGCCGGGAACTCCCGCTCGGCCAGAATGTTCAGCATCTCCCGGCCCACGTTGCCCGTGGCGCCGACGACGGCGACCTTGATACCCATGGCGTAAAATCCTTATCTCACAGGGTCCTAAAATGGGGCGCATCAATAACGCCTAACGATGGTTAGAGCAATTTTCAATTAATCGGAGTCGCCCATGCGACCCAAGTGATTGGTTCAATTGCTCTTTTCTTAAGAGTTCGAGCATGTTTAAATGAACATGCTCTGGCAGCAAGTGGTTAATCAAGCATCGCCGGACTCCGTGCCCGCCTCCGCACCCGCTTCCCTCAGGGCCCAGTCGCGGAAGGCGCGGACCTTGGGGTGTTCGATGGCGCGGGCGGTATGCACCAGGTAATAGGCATATTCCGCCGGCAGGGCGAATTCGAACGGTCTGACCAGCCGCCCGGTGGATAGATGATCCTGCAAAAGGGCGCTGCGCGCCAAGGCCACGCCCTGGCCGTCGGCGGCCGCTTCGATCACCAGGGTGGACAGGTTATAGCCCGGCCCCCGGTCGGAATCGACGCCTTCGACACCCGCCGCCAATAGCCAAAGGCGCCAGGTCTCGCGCATGTCGTCGTGCAGCAGGGTGTGATGGCGCAGATCCTCCGGCCGGCGCAGAGGATGCGGTCCCGCCAATAAGGCCGGACTGCAGACCGGAAAGACATCCTCCGTCATCAGGGGCAATACTTCCAGCCCCGGCCAAAGGCCGTTGCCATAGCGGATCGCCAGATCCACGTCGTCGCGGGCGAAATCAATCACTTCGTCGCTGGCCGCCACGCGCACATCGATATCCGGATGCAGGGCGCGGAACCGGCCCAGGCGGGGCATCAGCCAGGCCGCGGCGAAGGAGGCCAGGGTCGCCACCGTCAGGACGCCGGTATCCTGGCGCCGGGTCAGGCGGTCGGTGGCATCGGCCAGACGGTCGAGCCCTTCGCGCACCTCCGTCAGATAGTTTTGCCCATTTTCGGTCAACACGACGGCCCGGCCGCGGCGGCGGAACAGGGCCAGACCCAGCCATTCTTCCAGCGCCTTGACCTGATGGCTGATGGCGGCCTGGGTGACATGCAACTCCTGGCCCGCGCGGGTAAAACTCAACTGCCGCGCCGCCGCCTCGAACGCGCGCAGGGCATTGAGCGGGGGAAGCCGGCGATCCGCCATTAATATTTTCCTAATTGATTAGAATTACTAATTATATATATGAAAAACACTCGTTTGTCGTTGTGAAATTTATCGCTTATATACCAGCCATCTGGAGTTCATAACGCAATGAAAGGAGCGTTTCCATGATCAGGGCATTACCCATAACGATTAGAGAATTTGATCTAGGGCAGGTTTTTGTAAAAGCCGCCAAAACGCTCCGACAATGGCAGGTCCGGGCGGAGCAACGCCATCACCTCGGCGAACTTGACCCGCACGTGCTGCGGGATATCGGCGTTACCGTAGAACAGGCGAAAGCGGAGGCCCGTAAGCCGTTTTGGTGGCATTAGGGCCACTTTGAGGTAGAACCTGAACAACCCTTGTGGGATCGGGAGCGGGCGCGTGGCCCGCTCCTTGTTTTTGTGGCGACGCAAAATAAATTATATTGCACTGCACAATTTCTCTTGACACTCCGGCGATAACTCCTATTTTGAGGTTATGTTGCAGTGCAGCATAAAGAATTTCGCGGGGCTTATTCCGGCCTCAACCAATTAGCTGACGTCATCGGATGACGTCAATGGATAGAGAGATTTAAGCATGACCGCCAAGAGCACGAAGCAGGATAAATCCACCGACAACGCCACCAAGGCGGCGGAAACAATTGTCGCCGCGGGTCAAGAGACCCTTCGCGGTTTCGCCAAGGCCGGCACCGAGGGTTATGAAAAAGCCTTCGCCGATTTGCGCGGCAAGGCCGAGGGCATGGGCCAGGGCTATGACGAGCTGGCCGCCAGCGGCAAGGACGGCATCGAGGCCTGGAGCGCCGCCGGCGCGGCCTACGGCAAGGGCATGGAGGCCATCGGCAATGAAATGATGAGCTTCGCCAAGCAGATGCTGGACAGCAACGTCGCCGCCACCAAGGCCATTCTGGGCGCCAAGAGCCTGAATGAAGTGATGGATCTGAATTCCGATTACGCGCGCGGCAGCTTCGACGGCCTGATGGCCCAGGGCACCAAGGTCGGTGAACTGGCAACCAAGGTGGCCCAGGAAGCGGCCGAGCCCCTGAACGCCCAATTCACCGCCTCGGTGGAGAAATGGCGTCAAAACGCAGCGTAACAGCCCATCGCTAACAAGATTACGGCAATATCAGCCGTAAGGCTGCCCCTCCCTCCAGACGGGGCGCCACAAAAAAGGGTCCGGGTCCTCCCCCCGGACCCTTTTTCTTTAGAAGCCATTAAAACTGCCATTCCATGGGCTCAAATAGGCTTTATTGGCACCCGATTGGCACCCAATGCCTATTTTTTCTGCCCTTCCTTTAATGCGGCATCAATGGCGGAAGCTGTGGCCTTCATATTGGTGATGATGACGCTTTGGCTGAGATTTGGCTGCGCCGCCACGATAGCAAGATCGCGCAGAAACAGATGCGAGACGAGTTCGTAATTGGCCGCATGCGTCAGACGATGAAAAGTCATAGCGACCGGATTGGCGATGTATTTCAAGAGCTTTATGAACGAACCATTGATTTTGGCGCACATCCCAACGAACAGGCATTTCTGTCAAACTTAAACCAAGAGAAAGTCGAAGAACGAACTGAGTTAGAAACCGTTTTTCTTCATGCGGATGGACCCCAGCTAGACCATGCTCTCAAAAGTACGGGACAGGTGGGCATTTGGACATTGAACGCTTTTCAACAGATTTATCGGGAGCGGTTCATATTGCTTGGCGTAAAGGAGCGTCTGGAAAAACTGCGCGAAAGATTCTGATTTAAGGCCAGACTTGGCCGTAACGAGATATCCGTCTCGCGGAGGTCTTCGCTGATCAGTTTTACCAATATCCCTGAACCAGTCTTGTTGTCAGCGAGCGCTTCAGTGATTTCCCTCAAGCCTAATTCTTTTAGCCAACGCGAATAAACGCCTCGCGAATATTTTTCATTCTCTTTTGCCGCGATTGCCCGGTATCTCGCCGCCGTCATGGTCGAAACCATAGGGCGCCATTCTGGCGTCCAAGGTGTCAATCGGAGCGCCGCGCACGGATCTTCGTGAAAATTTGAAACCCTGATATAGTGACAAAAGGCGCCGCAAAGAATTCAACTAATCCTGCCAATCATGACAGCGAGGGAAAATAAGATGCGAAATATTAGCTATGACAATATCACTGAAACCGTAGTCCGCGCCTATTCCGGCGCCGAGGATGCCAGGACCAAGGAAATCGTCACGCTGCTGATCCAGCGCCTCCATGATTTTGTGCGCGAAGTCGAATTGACGCCGCGGGAATGGGAGGCCGCCATAGGTGTCCTGACCCGCGCCGCCGCCATCACGGATGAGGAGCGTAATGAATTTATTTTGCTGTCCGACCTCCTCGGCGTCTCGGCTTTGGTCGATCTGGTCGATGGGCACCATGATGAAGGGGCTTCGATGACCACCCTGATGGGACCGTTCTATGTGCCGGGAACACCGGAGCTGCCGAATGGCGCGGATTTGACTGGGGATAACGACGGTGAACGTATTGTCGTCTATGGGCAGATCCGCAAGACCGACGATACGCCGCTGGGCGGCGCCAAAATCGAAGTCTGGCAGAATGCGCCGAACGGTCTTTACACGGTACAAGACCCCGGCCAGGCGGAGCATAATCTGCGCGCCACTTTGCGCGCCGACGAAAATGGCAACTATGTCTTTGCCACCGCGAAACCCATTCCCTATCAGGTGCCGGAAGACAGCGCGGGCGGCGAACTGATCCGCGCCGGCAGCCGCCATTGCTGGCGCCCGGCCCATATCCACCTCATGATCACCGCGCAAGGTTGCAAACGGCACATCAGTCAGATCTTCGACCTCAACGATCCCTATATCGACGAGGACGCGGTCTTTGGCGTGCGTTCCGATCTGGCCGTCCCCTACGATCAGCAACCCAGCGAAGACGAGTTGTCGCGCTTTCACGGTATCCAGCAACCATTCAACATCACACATGTTGATTTCGTGCTGGCGGGCGACTGATTGAACTCACCGGGGAAGACAGACGATGCGCGATAAGGACTATCTACTGTCACTGCTTGACTACAACGCCTGGGCCAACGGGGCATATTTCCGGCAGATTGACGAGCTGCCCATGGAAGAGGTGAGCAAGCAGCGGCCATCGCTGATGAACAGCATTCTCATTTCCGTCAATCATCTGCTGGTTATCGATACGGTATGGATGGCCCATATGCAGGGAAAATCCCATCCTTTCACAAGCCTGCAAACCATCCTCCATGAGAACCTCGGGGATCTCTGGTCCGCCAAGACGGATATGAACCGGGAGATCAGGGACTATGTCTCGTCCCTGAGCGGGGATGAGCTCGAGGAGGTGGTCGCCTACGAGCTGATCGGCGGCAACCAAGGTAGCTTGCCGCGCTATATGATCATCACCCACCTGGCAATGCATGGCGCGTTTCATCGCGGCTTCATTGGCGACATGTTTGGCCAAATACCTCTGATGCCGGCCGGCCAGGACATTCCCGTCTGGGAACGGGCGCTACGTGAAGACGGGGAAAGTTGATGCAACTCGGTTTCTTCACGATGCCGATCCACCCGCCGCGCCGCAGCCTGACAGAGACCTTGAAAGAAGACCGCGAACTCGTTCTGTTGGCCGAAGAGCTGGGTTTCGAGGAAGGCTTCATCGGCGAACATATTACCGATGGGGCCGAGAACATAACCTCGCCCCTCATATTCATCGCCTGGCTGTTGCGGGAGACTTCGCGGATCAAGCTGGGAACGGGAACTGTCAATCTGCCCATTCACCACCCGGCGATTGTCGCGGCCGAGGTCGCCATGGTCGATCACATGGCGGAGGGGCGCTTTCTATTTGGTATCAGCCCCGGCGGGCTGGTCTCCGACGCCGAGGCCATGGGGGTGCTGGACAACGACCGCACGGCGATGTTTCTTGAAGCCATCAACCATATTCTCGCCATCTGGGAGGGCGAGCCGCCCTATAACCTGGAAGGTGAGTTCTGGAATATCTCGACCGGGCGGACGGTCATTCCCGAGCTGGCCCAGGGCACAATGGCCAAACCCTACCAACGGCCCCACCCCCCCATCGTGGTCACCGCCGTGGCGCCATATTCCCAAGGCGTAGCGGCGGCGGCGGCGCGGGGCTGGGATCCGATTTCGGCCAATTTTCTACAGCCCCAGTGGGTCAAGACCCATTGGCCGAAATATGTCGAGGGCTGCGCCCAGGGCGGCCGGGCGGCGGACCCCGCCAACTGGCGTGTCGCCAAGAGCATTTTCGTCGCCGATGACGCCGCGACCGCCGAACGTTACGCCACGGCGCCTCAGGGCCCGTATCATTTCTATTATCATTCCCTGTTCACGAAACTGCTCCGCGTCGGCCGCGCCAATCTTTTCAAGACCGACGCGGAGATGTCGGACGATGCCCTTAATCTGGAGACCATCGTCGATCAACTGGTGATCCGCGGCACTGTCGATCAGGTGGTCGAGCAAATCCTCGCCTTCCGCGAGACCATCGGCGATTTTGGAACGCTGCTTTATGCCGGGCACGATTGGACCGACAAGGACCTGGCGCGCCGATCCATGGTGCTGATGGCGGAGGAAGTCATGCCCAGGGTCAACGCCGCCAGCGGAGAAATCTAGCCGACAGTTCCCAATGCCGCGAGAATACGCTCCGGCGTCGCCGGGTGGATGTTCAGGCGGACGTCCAGGGGCATCAAGGCATCGTTGATGGCGTTGAGGACGGCGGCCGGCGCACCGGCCGTGCCGGCTTCCCCCGCGCCCTTGGCGCCAAGTTCGGAATCGGCGGTCGGTGTTTCCACATGGGCGACCTCGATATCGGGCATTTCCGCCGCCATGGGTGTCAGATAGTCCATCATGGAGCCATTCAGCAGTTGGCCGTGATCGTCATACAGGCAATGTTCAAACAGTGCGCCGCCAATACCCTGGACGACGCCGCCCCTGATCTGTTCGTCCACCAATTGCGGATTGATCACCGTGCCGCAATCCTCGACCGCCCAGTGTTTCAACAGGGTAACGAAGCCGGTCTCGATATCAACTTCCAGCCAGGAGGCCTGCACGCCGTTGGTGAAGGCGAATGGAAACAGCTTCGGCACGTAATGCCGGGTGGCGACGAGTTCGCTTTGAAAGTCCTTGGGCAGGGTATCGGCCCGGTAGTAGGCGATACGCCCAACCTCATCCAGCCCAATGCGATCGTTACCATCCGCCCCATCGACCACCCGGCCTTCACGAATGTCCAAGGTCTCGGGCTCGGCCTGCAAGATGATGCCCGCCACCTTGAGAATATTCTCCCGCAGCGCCTTGCCCGCCTGCACCGCCGCCTCGCCGCCGATGCCCGCGGCCCGCGAGGCCCAGGTGCCGCCGCCGTAGGGGACCACATCGGTATCGCCGGTAATGACCCGCACCTTGTCGATTGTCACGCCCACGGCGGTCGCCGTGACTTGCGCCATGACCGCCTCGGCACCCTGGCCCTGTTCCGTGACACCCGTGGTGCAGATGACATTGCCTTTCGCATCAAGCCGCAATGTGCAGCCGTCTTGCGCGGATATGCGGGCGCCGCCAACACCGTAGAACATGGCGCTCGGATTGGTCAGTTCGATGAAGGTGGCGATGCCAATGCCGCGATAGATGCCGTCGCCGCGCAGGCGTTCCTGCTCGGCCCGCAAGCTATCGTAGTCCATCAATTCCACCAGACGCGCCAAGGCGCGGTGGTGGGACAGACCTTCGAAACTAAGGCCCGTCGCGGCCGTGCAGGGATAGGCGTCGTCGGGGATCAGATTGCGCCGGCGCACCTCGATCGGGTCCATGCCGATGGCGGCCGCGGCCGCATCGACCAGGCCTTCTGTCACGGCCGTGGCGATGGGATGGCCGACGGCCCGGTACTGGCACATGGGCACTTTGTTCTGAAAAACCACGGTGGTTTTGGCGCGGTAGTTGCCGCAGGTGTATTGGGCGCCGGTCAAATTGACGATCTGGTTAGCCTCGATGCCGCTGGTCCGCGGATAGACCGAATAGGGTCCGATGCCGGTCAGGTCGTCGATCTCGATACCCAGAATTTTACCGCTCTCGGAGATCGCCATGCGTGCCCTGACGCGATGGTCCCTGGCGTGGATATCGGTCAGAAAGGATTCCAGACGGTCGGCAATAAATTTGACCGGCCGGCGGAGCATGACACTCAAGGCGGCCGTTGCCATTTCATCGGCATAGGCATGAACCTTGATACCGTAAGAGCCACCCACGTCGCCGCAGATAACCCGGACGTCGTGTTCCTCCAAACCCAGATGCGTGGCGAAAATATTCTGCATCATGTGCGGCGCCTGGCAGGAATGGTGCACCGTCAAGCGGCCCTCGGCCGGCTCGTAACTGGATAGAATGGCGCGCGGCTCCACCGTAACGCCGGTGTGACGGCCAAAGGAAAATTCTTCATCCACAACGGTGCCGGCGGCAAATGCCGCATCCACGTCGCCCGCCTCAAAGCTTCTCTGCCAGGCCAGATTGTCGCCAAGGTCGGGGTGAATGACAGGGGTTTGGTCATCCAGAGCCGTTTCCATATCCGCGACGATGGGCAGCTCGGTCCATTGCACCTGGACGGCGTCGACGCCGTCCTCCGCCTGGGCGCGGGTTTCGGCCACCACGGCGGCGACCGCCTCGCCCTGCCAGCTGGCCTTCTGAATGGCAATGGCGTGTTGGGGCTGGGATTTCAGGCCCGCCAAATGGCTGAGCACGCCGACCCAGGGCGTACAATACTCGGCCAGTTCGGCCCCGGTGACCACGGCGACGACGCCTGGACTGTTCAGGGCGGCGGCGGTGTCGATGCCGTCAATCCGGGCGTGGGCATAGGGCGAACGCACAAATGCCACATGCACCATGCGCGGCAGCCGGATATCATCCACATAATTGCCGCGCCCTTGCAAAAGACGCCGCACGTTGGGGCGCGGCACGCTGCGGCCAATATAGCTGTTTGGCCGGTCAAGGACGGCATGCAGGGGGCCATGCGGGGGGGTATCGCTCATGATATCACCCCACGGCGGGCGGCGGCCACGCTTTCAATGGCATCGACAATGGCTTGATAGCCCGTGCAGCGGCAGTAGTTGCCGGAGATATAGGCGCGGATTTCCTCACGGCTGGGGGCTGGGTTGTCGGCCAGCAGAGCCTGAGCGGTAAGCAGCATGCCCGGCGTGCAATAGCCGCATTGCAAGGCATTGCGGGCGTGAAATGTCGCCTGCAAATCGGCCAGCTCGCCACTATCGGATAGACCTTCAATGGTCTCCACCGCCGCGCCGTCGGCTTGGGCCGCTAAAACAAGACAACCCCGGACAATGTCGCCGTCCAGGCGAATGGTGCAGGCGCCGCACGAGCCGTGCTCGCAACCGACATGGCTGCCCGTCAACTCCAGGTGATAGCGCAGGAAGTCGACCAAGGTTTGCCGTGCCGGCACGCGGGCCGATAGGTTCGCGCCGTTGACGGAGGTCTGAATATCGATCATCGGTTCCATATGCGATCTCCTCACGCCGCCATTCGAGACAGCGCCCGTTTCACCAGGACGCCGCAATGATGCAGCTTTGTTCGTTCGCCATAGCCCGGCTGGCCAATGGGATGGATATCGTCCGCGAGCAGGGCGACGGCTGCCGCGATATTTGCTTCCGACAGGGACTTGCCCTCGAGACTGCGCGCCGCCGCGACCGCGAGGGCTGGTTTGTCGCCGACAGCAAAGAATGCGAGGCGCAAATCATGAACGCCGCCATTGTCGATTTGCCCATGTGCGGCCAGGCCCACCAAGGCGTAATCACCGAGGCGGCGGGCCAGTTCATGGAATTCGGAACGGTATTTTGGCGCCAGGACGGGAACCTCGACGGCGCGCAGGATCTCGTCCCGCCGCAATGCGGTTTCGAACGTTCCGGTGAAAAACGCGGCTGCCTCAACCACGCGTTCGCCGTCCAGACCTTCGATCACGAGGCGGCCGCCTAGTGCAAGCAGGCAAGCCGGCAGTTCGGCGGCGGGATCGGCCAAGGCCAGGCTGCCGCCGATGGTGCCCCGATTGCGAATTGCCGGATGACCGATATGCCGCGCGGCAGCTTGCAGAAGCGGCGCCGCTTCGGCCACCGTTGGCGAGGCGGCGAGGTCGCAATGGCGCAGCAAGGCACCCATGCGCAGCCAGCCATCCGCAATGGAAACCTCGTTCATCGCCGGCAAGGCGCCAATATCAATGACATGACTGGGCGCCACCAGTCGCATATTGAGCATTGGCAGCAGGCTCTGGCCGCCGGCGAGGAGGACGGCCTCCGGGTGTTCACCAAGAGCGGCCAACGCATCGCCAATTGATGATGGTTTGATATAATTGAATGGCGCAGGTTTCACGAATACACCCCCTCATATCGGTACTTATATCGGTACTTCCGCGCCGATATTCTAACCGCGATCACAGCCGGCGCAAGCCGAGGGCCGGAGACGCCTCTTTTCCGCCAATCAGTGTTGTGTTACGACTGCTATCACCAAAATGTGAAGAAGGGCGTTCTGTAGCAGTCAACAACGTTTCAAAATCAAAAACTTTACCGCTCAGGGGAGGTAGGCAATGTTTATGAAATTTGCGATGAGGCGCCGGATGCTGGCGCTCTGTGGGATGGTGGCCGCGGCCCTGTTCCTGACACAAGCCATGGCGCCAACAACGGCGCGCGCGGCGGAACCCATTAAAATCGGCTTTTCCATGGCCCTCACCGGCGCCTTGGCGGGTGCCGGCAAGGCGGCCTTGATCGCCATGGAGATTTGGCGGGAGGACACCAACAAGCAGGGCGGCCTGCTCGGCCGGCAAATTGAATTCGTCTATTATGACGATTCCACCTCGGCCTCGAAAGTGCCTGGGATCTATACCAAGCTGTTGAACATCGACAAGGTCGATCTGGTGGTCTCCAGCTACGGCACCAACGAGATCTCGCCCGCCATGCCCATCATCATGCGCAAGGGATTGGTCTTCATGTCGCTGTTCGGCCTGGCCGTCAACGACCGCTTCAAATACGACCGTTATTTCCAGATCATGCCGGCTGGACCGGTACCAAAAGAAGACTGGTCGCGGGGTTTCTTCGATCTCGCCATGGCGCAAAATCCAAAGCCAAAGAGTATCGCGCTGCTGGCCGAGGATGCGGAATTTGCCCGCAACGCGGTTGCCGGCGCCCGTATCAATGCCAAAAAGGTCGGCTTGAATATTGTCTACGACAAGACCTTTCCGTTTGGTTCGAAAAACGTGACGCCGGTGATCAGGGCGATCAAGGCGTCGGGCGCGGAACTGATTTACATCGGTTCCTACCCCCATGGTTCCGTCGGCCTGGTCAAGGCGGCGAACGAATTGGGTTTGAAAGCCAAGATGTTCGGCGGCGGCATGGTTGGACTGCAATTCGCCGCCATCCAAAAAAACCTTGGTCCCATGCTGAACAACATCGTCAATTATGATTTCTGGGTGCCGGAACCAACCTTGAAATTCGAAGGCGTGGAAGCCTTCCTGAAGAAGTATCAGGCGGCCGCCAAGGGCAAGAAGGTTGATCCGCTGGGGCATTACCTGCCGCCCTATGCATATGCCTATTTGCAAATTCTAGGCCAAGCCGTGAACACGATTGGCAGCCTCGATCAGAAAGCGATCGCCGCGCATATCCACGCCACGACTTTCAACACGGTGGTGGGGCCGGTCAGTTTTGCCGAGAACGGCGAATGGGCCAAGACGCGGACCTTGCAGGTGCAGTTCCGGGATATCGAGCCAAACAACATGGACCAGTTTAATCATGCGGGTAAGCGTATCGTCCTCTATCCGAAAAGCGTGAAATCGGGCGAAATCGTCTATCCGTACAAGTAGTCGTAAGAATCTGACCGCACAATCAGGGGCCTGGAAGTCGTGTTTTCTGGCGAACTTTTTTTCAACGCCATCGTTTCGGGTCTCCTGATTGGCGGTTTCTACGCAGCCGTGGCGCTGGGCCTGTCGATTACCTTCGGCTGTCTGGAAATCGTCAACATCGCCCATCCGACGTTCGTGATTTTTGGTTCCTACGTAACCTACATCCTTAATGTGAATTTCGGCCTTGACCCGATCCTGGCCGGATTGGTTTTCGTGCCGGCGTTTTTTGTCCTTGGGATGTTTCTCTACCGATTTTATTACGCCAGTTTCGAGCGGGCGGGGCAAGAATCGCTCAACGGCCTGGCTTTCTTCTTCGGCTTGATGTTCACGGTTGAGGTGCTGCTGATCCTGGTTTACGGGGTCGACTACAGGTTGGTCAGCGCACCCTACATTGGCCAGACCTGGCACCTCGGTTATATCGATTTTCCGCTACGTCAGACAGTGCCATTCGTGGTCGGAACCGCCATGACCATTGGCGTCTATCTGTTTCTTTCCAAGACCTTTCTGGGCCGTGCAATCAAGGCGGTCTCACAGGACCGATTGGCCCTGCAGTTGATGGGCGCCGACCCCATACGCGTCAAGCAATACGCCATGGGCATCGCCATCGCCACGGCGGCTGTCGCCGGCTCATTGTTGATCATCCTTGGACCGGTGGAGCCGTCCCAGGGCAGGCTCTATATTGGGCGGGTCTTCGCCATGGTCGTCCTGGGCGGCATGGGAAGCGTGAGTGGAACTTTGATAGCGGCGTTGTTGATTGGCGTCATTGAAAGCTTCGTGGCGACATTTTATGGACCGTCGTGGGCTCCCGCCGTGTCCTTCGGCCTGCTCTTCATCACCCTGGCGCTGCGTCCCCAGGGCATGTTTGGAAGGGCGTAGTTAGGGACATGGGCAGATTTTGGCTCGGGGCGACCGGGGTATTCATGGCGGGGCTGTTATTCACCGGTGCCGTCGACAATGAATTCTATTTCTTCTCCGGCTACGTCATCCTGCAAGGTCTGATCATGGCCACGGCCTGGAATATCCTGGGCGGCTTTACCGGCTATGTGAATTTTGGCTCGGCCGGATTTTTCGCCGTCGGCGCCTATATCTCCGTGGCCCTGCACCAGGCGCTTGCGCTGCCGCTGCCTTTTCTGATCCTGGCCAGCGGCATGGTCTGCGGCCTGATGGGGCTGGCCACGGGCTATCTGACCCTGCGCTTGAAGGGCATCTATTTCGCCATCTCAACCCTGGCCATGGCCATTGTTTTAGAGACGGTCATCACGAATTGGGAATACGTTGGCGGCGCCTCCGGCGCCTACATCCTGACGCCGAAGGATTCGCTGTTCTTCGCTTCCTACGTCGAACTGCTGTTCATGGTGATGTTGATTATTGCCATTGCCGCCGTGGCCTTTGCCAGATATTTGAGTACCTCGCGGACCGGCAAGGGGCTGACGGCGATCCGCGATGACGAGTTGGCGGCCGAATGCATGGGGGTGCCGACGTTGCGCCTGAAACTGGTCTCGGCGACGGCCATGGGCGTCTTCATGGGCATGGCCGGCGCGCCCTTTCCATTCTTTATTACCTTTGTTGATCCGCTCTCGGCGTTCTCTCTGTTCATTGCCGTCAATGCCATAGCCATGCCCCTGATCGGCGGCACGAAGGTCTGGTACGGTCCGGTCATCGGCGCCCTCATCCTCGGTCTGACCCAGGAAATCACCACCGTGACAATCTCTTCGGAACTCAATCTGTTGATTGTCGGCGTCGTTTTGATAGGTTTCATCACCCTGGCGCCGGGCGGCATTGTCGGATTGGTACAAGATTTCTCCCGAAAACGCCTCCGCTCCAAGGCGGCTCCATCGGCGGGTGGTGACCGATGAGCGCCCCCCTGCTCGATGTCCGCAACATAACGAAAAGCTTCGGCGGTTTCGTGGCGCTAAACGATGTCAGCATTCATCTGGCCCCCGGCGAGCGATTGGGCCTTATCGGCCCCAATGGTTCCGGCAAGACGACCATGATCAACTGCGTCTCCGGCGCACTATTTAATGACGGTGGCGCGATTGTCTTTGAAGGCCGGGACATCACCAAATTGCCGGCCTATCGGCGCGCCCGCCTGGGCATCGCCCGCAGCTTTCAGATACCAAAGCCGTTCCGTTCCATGACGGTCATTGAAAACCTGCTTGTCCCTCTTGAATTCGCCGCCTGGACCCGCATTGACCATGGCCGCATCAATGAAGAGGCTTTTGACATTCTTGAACGCATTGGTCTGGCGGATTTGGCGCACAAAAATTGTGGCGACCTGACCCAGATTGACATGCGCAAGCTGGAACTTGCCCGGGCCCTGGCCGCGCGTCCGAATTTGTTGATATCGGACGAGGCCATGGCGGGTCTGTCGAGCGAGGAAGTCGATGAAGTTCTCGAGATCCTGTTCACTCTCAATGAGGGCGGGGTCGCGGTGATCATGATTGAACATATCATGCGGGCGGTGATGCGTTATTCAGAACGCATCGTGGTTCTCGATGCCGGCCGCAAGATTGCCGAAGGCCCCCCCGATGACATCGTCCATAATCCGGATGTCGAAAGGGCCTATCTTGGAGAATAGGATCGTCATCGACGATATCGTCGCCGGCTATGGACCGGTGCAGGTACTGCGCGGCGTTTCCGTGCATGTGGAGCCCGGCGAAACGGTGGTGCTTTTAGGTTCCAACGGCAACGGAAAAAGCACCTTGATCAATGCCATCATGGGCATTGTAAGGCCTACCGCGGGATCCATCATTCTGGAGCGCGACGGCCAACGCATCGACTTGATCGGCAAGGCGCCGGAAGAAATCGTCGGCCTGGGCATCGCCATGGTACCCGAAGGACGCCGCCTATTTCCGGCCCTCACCGTCGAAGAGAACCTCATGCTTGGCGCCTACCGCAAGGACGCCAGGGCGAAGATCACCGAGAACCTGGAATTCTGTCTCGAAGCCTTCCCCGCCCTGCGCGAGCGCTACAAGCAGATTGCCGGGAACATGAGCGGCGGTGAACAGCAGATGATAGCCTTTGCCCGGGCCCTGATGTCGGCGCCCAGTATCTTGTTGATCGACGAACCCTCGGTCGGTCTGGCGCCAATCCTGGTCAACCGGATGATAGCGAAAATCGCGGAACTCAAGACCCACCGTAATTTGACCATTCTGATGGCGGAGCAAAACTTCAACCAGGCCATCAAGATCGCGGACCGGGGTTATATCATCGTGCATGGCGAAATTGCCTTCGAGGGCCGCAATACCGAAGAGCTCAAGAACAATGAGTTGATCAAGCAGTATTATCTGGGCGTCTGATCCGACGCCGGCTCCGTTGGAGGACGATATGACCTTGCCAAAAGACCGTCTGCCGTATTCTGCTATCGTGGATCGGCCACCGCTGGTTCTGCCCGGCAACGCCAGGATGGTGGTCTGGATCATCGTCAACGTCGAGGAATGGAGCATCGAAGGCGCCATGCCGCGCACCGTGCTCTCCCCGCCCATGGGACAGCCGTTAGTGCCGGATTTGCCAAACTGGGCCTGGCATGAATATGGCATGCGGGTCGGGTTCTGGCGTCTGCTCGAATGCCTCAAGGGATTTGATGCCGCCGTGACCCTGGCCATCAACGGCTCGGTCTGTACCAGCTATCCACGCGTCGCCTCCGCCGCGCTTGAGGCCGGTTGGGAGTTCATGGGCCATGGCTATCTCCAAGGTCCCATGCACCATGTCGAGGACGAAGCCGCCGCCATTGACCAGACTATCGGGGCAATCCGTGATTTTACGGGTCGTGCGCCACGCGGTTGGGAAAGTCCGGGCCTGACCGAAACATTCGAGACCATCGATCATTTGGCCGCCGCCGGCATCGAATATGTCGCGGACTGGGTGCTCGACGACCAGCCGGTCGAGATCGCCACCGAGAGCGGATCCGTTCTGTCCATCCCCTACACGGTGGAGACCAACGACATCCCCATGATCGCCATACAGCAGCATCAGGGCGGCGAGATATTGGCCCGTTCCAAGGCCCAGTTCGACCGGCTCTACCAGGAAAGCGCCGAGATCACCCGGATCATGGCGCTCAGTCTGCATCCCTATATTACCGGCGCACCGCACCGCATTGGCTATCTTGAAAGTTTTCTAACCTACCTCAGTGATAAGCCCGGCGTGTTGATGTGGACAGGGGAACAAATCCTCGATTGGTACCGCTCTCAACGGCCCGGCGAGACTGCGGAATAAGTGTCCGGTGCCCCATAGTTCTTTGAGAAAGGCATTTGAATTGGCTAATCTGCGGATCACATAACAGGGAGACGACAATGCGCACCATTGAGATCACCGATGCTGAAATGTCGACGCGCCTCGCGCGCTATTCCGAGCTCGCACCCATGGAAGCCCAAAAAAACAAGGATATTCCGGTGCAGGCTGCGGACATCGTCTGGGCGCGGAAGTTGTTGTCCGTGATTGGCTTGGGTCAAGACATTAAGACGCCGATCAATTCCAGCGCGCCGATCAGCGGCGCCGGTGGGATAACGATTACCTTCGCTTCCTGCCCACCTGGCACGGGACCGTCGTTGCACTCGCACCGAAAAACCTACGAAACCTTCACCGTCATGCAAGGCCGTTTCGAGGTATTCTGGAACGATCAAGGCGAAAACCAGCTGGTGCTGGACCGTTTCGACACGATATCGGTGCCGCCAGGTGTGTGCAGAGGGTTTCGCAACATTGGTGAGACGGAGGGATTGTTACAAGTCATAATTTCGGGTGGCGTGCACGACCTGAACGACATCGATTTTGCGCCGAAATGCGCTGAAGTAATCGAGACTATCAAGCCGGGACTACTGCAAACATTCAAGGACACCGGTCTCACATTCACGGCAAGTAAGGATTATGTGGATTGATTGATGGACTGGCGAAATATGCCGCCGGTCCCGATGTCTCTTATTGGCACACAAGGTCGGTATTGGTCCAAATTGCTCATTTCTGCTGTGCCCCCGTTATCGAGCATCGAGCGGAATTTCCGGCTAGAGCAACCCGCATTCAATTGGATTCAATTGAATGCGGATAAGTTGCTC
>JAPYPT010000341.1 GCA_029937535.1 Alphaproteobacteria bacterium | reverse complement strand
GTCCACCACCGGCTCGCGCCCGACCCCGGCGGCGAACCCGGGACGGGCCTGATGCAGCAACAGGCCCAATCCATCAACGGTCCTGTTGCCCCGGGCCCGCGCCGCCGCCAGCAGAGGCGTCAGCAGGGGCGTGTACACCGCATCCATGACCACCGCGTCCCCTGGCAGTTCGTCCAGCGGCAAGTCCAGATCCGCCTGGCCCACCATGCCCTGGGTGGTGGTGTTGACCAGCAACCGCGCCGCTGCCAGCAGCCCCGCGCGCGCCTCCCACGGCGCGGCGGCGGCAGGTGGGCCCACGGCCTCGGCCAAGGCCTGGGCGCGGGCCAGGGTCCGGTTAACGATGATCAGTTCTGACACGCCCGCATCCGCCAGCGCCACCGCGATCGCCTTGGCCGAGCCGCCGGCGCCGACCAGCACGGCCGGGCCGCCGGTCAGGTCAAAATCCGGCGCGCCGTCATGCAGGGCTTGGAGAAAACCGAAACCATCGGTGTTGGAACCCTCCAGGCTGCCGTCTTCCGCCACCACAATGGTGTTCACGGCGCCGATGCGCCGGGCCGCCGGATCGACGCTGTCCACGGCGGCGAGGGCGGCCTCCTTGTGGGGCAGGGTGACGTTGCAGCCGGCAAAACCAAGCTTGGGCAAGGCGCGGACCGCCATCTCGAAATTTTCCGGCGCGATGGCCAAGGGCAGATAGGCGCCGTCGATGGCATGGGCCCGCAGCCAGAAATTGTGCAGGCGGGGCGAACGGGAATGGGCGATGGGCCAGCCCGCGACACCGGCCAGCCGGGCCTGGCCGCTGATAATCTGCGGCTTCATGAGGCCACCAGCCCGGCGCGACGGAGAAATGCCAGCAGGGGCAGCAGCGGCAGGCCCTGGATCGTGAAATGATCGCCTTCAATGCGTTCGAACAATTGCGCGCCCAGCCCCTCGATTTGATAGCAACCGACCGACCATAACACCGACCGGCCCGCCTGGTCTAAGTATCGATCAATAAATCCCGCCGAAAGCCGCCGCATCCACAATTCCGCCGTCCCCACATGGCGCCAGGCCACCTCACCATTCCCAATGACGCAGACCGCCGCATGCAGTTCATGGCGCCGGCCCGACAACCGTGACAGAACCTCGGCCGCGGCGGCCCTGTCCGGCGCCTTGTCAAACAGCGCACCCTCGCAAACCAGAACCTGATCGGCGCCAATGATCCAAGACGCCTGACGATCGGGCTGATTTATGTTAACCGCGCGGGCCTTCGCCTCGGCCAGGCCGGCGGCGAGTTCCCGTGGATCGACGCCGGACGCCAACGCCCGTGCTTTCAAGGGCGCCTCATCCAAGTCTGTTGGCGCGGTAACAAAGTTTAAACCGGCGTGGCTTAGCATCGTCTGACGGGCCGTACTGCGCGAAGCCAGGATAAGCGGCGGCGTCGCCATTTTCACCATTAACCAATATTCCTTGTTGTTTCTGCTAGTTTTAGAGCTATATTAAGAATAAGCATGAGTATTCGCATTTAACCCATTGGAATTAACGGCTTTTAAATTCAACCGGAATGACAGACACCAGCAATATCATCCCCTTGCCCCGCGCCACCCAGGACGATTCATACCTGGCGGACAGGGCAAGGTTGACGGAGTTGTTGGTTCGTCATTGCCTGATCGACAGTTTCCACCGCTTTGTGGCCAATGAGAAGACCTATCCGTTCCCGACGGCGGCGCAGTTGCTGCCAAGCCATGGTCAGGCGTGGGTGGAGCACCGGGACCAGAATACGGCGTTGATGTTTTTGATCGACGGCATCATGCCGCGGCCTTTGAACAAACATTTTCGCCTGCGGACCTCCAACCGGGTCACATGGCGCAACATTCAACGGCTGGCGCCGGATTTGGACCTTTCCGATTTCAAGGCCAGCCATTGCCGCATTGACGAGAGGTTGAATGACGGCGGGTTCGAATCCCTATTGCAACGCCTGGTCGCGCTGGATTACGCGCTTCTGGCCCAACAGAGCGAAGATTCAGACGGTCTGGTATTAAGCCACATGCATGTAAAGGTGGAGCGTCTGACGGACACCGCGATCAAGGAATTGGGCAAGCACCTTGGTTATATCGAGCGGCGGCTGTTCGAACGCGGCGAGGATTACGTCGAAGCGCTGGAAAGTAAATTCTTTGAATATTTCGGTTTCTCAGCCAATGCCGCGGGGCGGAAAAGTGCCGCGGCGATGGCGGCCCAGCTATTGTCGGCCCAGGGCCAACGATTTTCGGTCTTTGTCGCCGGACAGGAAGATTGCCGGCTGACGGTCCTGGATCAAGGCCCCACGATTGAGCAATATCTGTTGATCCGGCCAACAGGTTTGGCGTTGGAGCGTTTTCACATGGCGGCGGCGGCGGCCGGTGTTAAAAACCGAGGCGACTATGCCATTACCGAACCGACCGAGCCGCCGGGTCGCCGGGACGGTGTCGGGAATAAGGACGGCGCATTCGCCATGATCTATCGCCTTCGGCTTGACCGCACGGCGGCGGCGCGTCCAGGCGCCCGGCAACACCGCGACCGCGATCTGTTGAAGCCTTGGTTGTCCATTAAGGATGGCGTGGTTCTTCCCCATCCGGACCGGGATGGACCGGAAATTCCCTTTCATTGGAATCAAACAGAAGAATAGCCGGTAAATTTTGGCTATTCCAAACTCTCCATGCGCTGGGTATGCAAGCCTATGATGGCGGCGGCGGTCTCCTCGATGGAACGCCGGGTAACATCGATCATGGGCCAGCCCTTGCTTTCAAACAGGCGTCTGGCGTTCACCACTTCATCCTTCACCGCTTGGATGTCCACATAATCGGTATCATCGCCCTGGTTTAGGTATTGCAGGCGGTTGCGGCGGATTTGCACCAAACGATCCGGCGAGGCGGTGAGACCGACAACCAAAATATTCTCCAGGTTCAATATCTCGTCCGGCAAGGGAATGCCCGGCACCATGGGAATATTCGCCGCCTTGAGGCCACGATTGGCCAGATACATACATGTCGGCGTCTTCGAGGTGCGTGAGATGCCGACCAAAACCACGTCGGCATGGTCAAAATCATCGACGGACTGGCCATCGTCATGGCTTAACGAGTAGTGGATGGCATCGATCCGTTCAAAATAGTCCGCATCCATGATGTGCTGGCGCCCCGGTAACTCCCGGCTCCGCGCGCCAAGAAAATTCTCCAGCGCGCTGATGATCGGATCCAGCACCGGCACGCAGGGGACCTGCAGGCGGCGGCATTCATCCCACAAGATTTGCCGCAAATTATGATCGACCAGGGTAAACATGACCAGGCCCGGATTTTTTTCGATGGCCTCGATCACCGGCGCCATGTTGGTTTCCGAACGGATCATCGGCCAAATATAGCGATTGGTTTCCACGCCCTCGAACTGTGCCAGGGCGGCCGAGGCCAACGCCAACAAGGTATCGCCAGTGGCGTCGGAAACCAGATGCAAATGGTATTTCGTCATGATTTTGCCAGCCAAGATACGGTTCCTGAATATGGTGAGTGTCGGGGATAAGCGGCCCTTTTGAGCGTGACAAGAAATTCCATGCACCAAGAGAGGTTTTTTGTAAGCGGCCTTCCGCGCCTCTGAATATGGTCATGAAATCGAATCGAAATGCCGTTGATAACAATACAAGATCATTTCCATCCTGTTTATGCACATAATTCAGCGCCTGGGTATGCCTTACATATGGGATTTTATCCCCAGACAATCTCCATACAAGATGTTTCTGGAGTAACCATGGGACGAATCGACGGATAAAACTTAATCCCCAACTTTCACAGGGATTCAACAACTACCACTATCTATCTTTTAAAATTATTTTATGTAAGAAGACTGAAAATCGGATTAAGCCTGGGGTTGGGAGCGGTGCGAAATGAGATCTGAAGAGAAACTGCTCGTCCGTGCCCTGAATGGTGAAACGCTTTCCCGGCCGCCGTTTTGGATGATGCGTCAAGCCGGCCGTTATCTGCCGGAATACCGCGCCACCCGACAGGACGCCGGCAGCTTTCTCGATCTTTGTTACAATCCCGAACTGGCCACGAAAGTCACATTGCAGCCGATCGAGAGGTTTGGCATGGACGCGGCCATTCTGTTCGCGGATATTTTGCTGATACCCGACGGCATGGGACAAACCCTGGATTACCGAGAGGGCGAGGGCCCGATACTGGAGCCCGTGCGCAGCGTCGCCGATCTTTCCGCATTGAGCCTGGACGGCCTGCACACCCGGGTTGCGCCGGTCTATGAGACGGTCGCCAGGCTGGCGGCGGAATTGCCGAAAGAGGTCACCTTGATCGGCTTTGCCGGCGCGCCCTGGACCGTGGCCACATACATGGTGGAAGGTCGGGGGAGCCGTGATCATGCCATCGTCAAGCAATGGGCCTATGGTGATCCGGATGGCTTTGGGCAACTGATCGATCTGCTGGTGACGGCGACGGTGGAGTATCTCGACAAGCAGGTGGAAGCCGGCGCGGAGGTCGTGCAATTGTTCGACACCTGGGCGGGCGCCCTGTCGGAGACGGCTTTCCAGCGCTGGTGCATTGACCCGGTGCGGCGCATTGCCGGGGCGCTGCGGCAAAAGCATCCCGGCCTGCCCATTATCGGCTTTCCCCGTGGTGTTGGTGCCGGTTACAGGACATTTGCCCGGCAGGCGGGGGTCAATGGCGTCAGCCTGGATTGGACCGTCCCGCTGGATTGGGCGCGGGATGAATTGCAGGGGGAGGTAACGGTGCAAGGCAATCTGGATCCCAGGCTGCTGGTTGTCGGCGGCCCGGCCATGGAGAGCGAAGCCCGCCGTATTCTGGAAACCTTGGGTCAGGGACCGTTTATCTTTAATTTGGGCCATGGCATCGTGCCCGAGACACCGCCTGAAAATGTCGGCCGCCTGGCGGAAATCCTGCGCGGCTAGAGCATTTTCAATGTTGACTGAACCACCCGCTCCCCCTCCCGGCCACCCATCGATCATGATCCCAGTGGGTGGCCGGGAGGGGGAGCGGGTGG
>JAPYPT010000340.1 GCA_029937535.1 Alphaproteobacteria bacterium | reverse complement strand
CAAAAGCGCACCGCTCCGCGTGGGCGGCGCATTAGCGCCGGGCCGCCGTCGCGGCTTGGTGATTCGGCGAATTTCGAAAATAGTCTAATGTAGCGCCACCGCTTCCAATTCATGCTCATAGCAAGCGGCCAGGGCGGCGCCGTAGTTGTCGAAGCCGGCCAGCTCCCGGCCGTTGGCGCCATGGATCATATAAACCGTCTGGCCCTTGACCTGATGGGGACGGATATAGGCCAGTTGGTCGGCGCCCAGCATGGCCAAGGCTTCACTTGAGATGCCGCGCAGTCCACTGTCTTGGCTGTTCTCGGGGGTATTCATGATCTATCCCTCCCCTCGGTCATCGTTGATGGGCAGCGCGCCATTTTCCCTTGGCGGGCCGGTGGTAATGTCGATGATGCGGGAGACGGCGTCGGGCTCCGGGCGCAGCAGATCGATATGCAACAGACCGTTGTCCAGGTTGGCGCCGGAAATCTCGATGCCCTCGGCCAGGACAAAGCTGCGCTGAAACTGCCGGGCCGCGATGCCGCGGTGGATGTAAACCCGTTTCTCATCGTCGGTTTGGCGGCCGCGCACGATCAACTGGTTGTCCTCCGCCGCGATTTGCAGGTCCTCGCGGGTGAAGCCGGCGACGGCCAGGGTGATGCGCAGGCCGTTCTCGGAGACCCGTTCGATGTTATAGGGGGGATAGCCGTCGTTGGCGGATTTCGCCACCCGGTCCAGCAATTGTTCGAAATGATCAAAGCCCAAAAGCAACGGGCTGTTGAAAGCGGTAATTCTATTCACGGCGCCACCTCCTCCTGATTGAGCGGGCATGGCGGTCCCAACGCGTATTCCACAAGTACATAAGTACATGTTTCAAAATGCGTACGTCACTTCGGCAAACCCCAGAGGCGTCTGCACGCGGCCCGGCACGGCGCCGCGTGTCTCATATGTAGGCATGGACAGATGACGGTGCAAGCTATGCCGTGCTGGAATAGATGGTTTGTACCTGATATATTGCCTATTTGTTCTAGTATTCGGGCCGCACACCTCATGGATAACGAAGCCGGACCACGTTTGGATGACTTGGCGCGCCAGGATGTAGCGGTGGCGGCCTGGTGCCTGGCCTGCGGCCATCACAAGGTTTTGCCCGTCGATCCGCTGCGCCGGCGCCTCGGCGGCCGCACGGCGGTGGCGGCGGTGGCGGAACGGCTAAGCTGTGGGGCGTGCGGCGGCCGGGCCATCGAAACCCGGCCCCATTATGCCGGCCTGGGCGTGGTTGCCGGGCACCGCTGGCATGGCGATTGACCGCAATGTTGAAGGCAATGTTAAACCCATTGCTAAACCCATTGTTTTTGGCGGCCATTGGTCATTGCCGATGGGAGCCAAATGCCTATACTGCGCGCCGAATTCACACTCTTCCTCCAGCGTAGGGCGGCGTCATCATGGGCGATATCAACAAGGTCGTATTGGCCTACTCCGGCGGGCTTGATACCTCCGTCATTCTGAAGTGGCTGCAGGAGGCCTATCAATGCGAGGTCGTCACCTTCACCGCCGACCTGGGCCAGGGCGAGGAAGTGGAGCCGGCCCGCGCCAAGGCCGAGCTGTTGGGCATCAAGGAAATCTATGTGGAGGATCTGCGCGAGGAGTTCACCCGTGACTTCGTCTTCCCCATGTTCCGCGCCAATGCGCTGTACGAAGGTCTGTACCTGCTCGGCACCTCCATCGCCCGGCCCTTGATTGCCAAGCGGCAGATCGAAATCGCGGCCGAGACCGGGGCGGACGCGGTCTCTCACGGCGCCACGGGCAAGGGCAATGACCAAGTCCGGTTCGAGTTGGGCTATTACGCCCTGAACCCGGATATCAAGGTGATCGCGCCGTGGCGGGAGTGGGACTTGCAATCCCGCACGGCGCTGATCGAATTTGCCGAAAAACACCAGATCCCCATCCCCACGGACAAGCGCGGCGAGGCGCCGTTCTCGGTCGATGCCAACCTCCTCCACATCTCGGCCGAGGGCAAGGCCCTGGAAGATCCCTGGCACGAGCCGGGCGAATTCGTCTATTCCCGCTCCGTCTCGCCGGAGGCCGCGCCCAATACGCCCACATATGTGGAAATCGAATTCAAAAACGGTGACGCCACCGCCATCGACGGCGAGGCCATGAGCCCGGCCACGCTGCTGACCCGCCTGAACGAGCTGGGCGGGGCCAATGGCGTCGGCCGCCTGGACCTGGTCGAGGGGCGGTACGTGGGCATGAAAAGCCGGGGCATCTACGAAACCCCCGGCGGCACGATCCTCCTCGCCGCCCACCGGGGCATCGAGAGCATCACCCTGGACCGGGGCGCCATGCACCTGAAGGACGAGATCATGCCCCGCTATGCGGAACTGATCTACAACGGCTATTGGTTCTCGCCGGAGCGTTACATGCTGCAGGCCCTGATCGACAAAAGCCAGGACTGCGTGGAAGGCACCGTGCGGGTGAAACTCTACAAAGGCACCGCAGCCGTCGTGGGCCGCCAATCGCCCCTGAGCCTCTACAGCCTGGAGCATGTCACCTTCGAGGAAGACAGCGTCTATGACCAGCGCGACGCGGCGGGCTTCATCAAGCTCAACGCCCTAAGACTGCGCCTGCTGCACCGCCAAAAGGGGTAGGCGGCCACCCATCGCGGCTCCATGAATAGAGGGACACGTAACTAAGTACATGTCCCCCTATTCACCCCGATCATGATTGGATGGCACAGGCCGAGAAATTTGGGGACATGTACTTGTTACGTGTACCCAAAATTCGGACGCTGACCGCATCGGCTACAAGGTAAATGCCGGGGCCACGGGGGCGCCTATTTCAAAAGACCGCAACACCGCTGCCGTCGCGGCCAGGCTGGCCAGGCCATCTTCGCCACTGATACGGGGCGGCTCCTCTCCCCGTATCAGGCGGCAGAAATGTTTCAACTGATCGGCCAAGGCCGCCCGTGGCGACAGGGGCCGGCCTTGCCGAAGAATGGCTTGGCTCCAATCACCGGCGCCATCATCGCCGTGACGCCATAGCTCGATATTGGGAAAATCCAGGGAACCCTTGCTGCCCATGAAGCGGTAACAGTTTCGTCCCGTCGCCGGTATGCCGGGGTTTTCCCCCGTCGCCATCTCCCAGCCCCAGGGCGAGGGGGCGGCGTCCGTGATCGCCACCGTGGCCAGGGCGCCGCTTTTGAAACGGATGACCAGGGCGGCGGTGTCCTCCACCGCGAGGCCGCGGGCGCCATGGCCCAATTCCCCATAGACCGTGGCGATCTCGCCGCAGAGATGGCGCAGCATGTCCATGTCGTGGATCAGGTTGATCAGCACCACGCCGCCGCCCGTCTCGCGGCGCCATTTCACGCCAAAATAAGCCGCCGGTTTGCGCACCGCCCAGGTCGCCGAAACCGCCAGTAGATCGCCGATCTCGCCGCCATCAATGATCGCCTTCGCCGCCCCCGCCGCCGGATCGAAACGCCGGTGATGCCCCACGGTCAGCCGGACCCCGGCGCGGTTCACAGCCCGCACCAAGTCCCGCCCGGCATCCAAGCTGTGAGCAATGGGCTTTTCCATCAGAATATGGGCGCCCCGCTCGGCACAGGCCACGGCGGCGGGCAGATGCATCTGGTTCGGCGTGGCCACGACAACGCCGTCCGGTTCCACCACCCCCAACATCTCATCATAGTCCGCGAACCAGGCCACACCCATTTCCGCCGCCAGAGCCTCGCCCGCCGGTGCCGGATCGGCGATGGCGGCCAGCTCGCACTGATCCTCCCCCACCGTCAACCGGGCATGCCGAGACCCGATCAACCCCCCGCCAATAATCGCCAGCCGCACGGGCGCCATGTTCAGTCCCTCCGCTGGTTAATGCCTAGAATTCAAAGGGTCTGGTTGAACACAAGGAACAGAGTTATGGTGCTGAACTGACATGTCCGTGAAAAGCCGGGGTGAGTCAATCTGACCCGGAGATGAGCTTAATGCCAAGCCGAAATACAACATCCAAATTTGTACGGTCACGAAATCAAAATCGGCTTGAATTGGAAATCTGGTAGTCGACGCCAGTCATCCTAACTCGCCATTGATACATTTGATTGCTCACAAGATATGTATCTATGACTTGCCGGTCAGGTATTCCCTTTCGTCGGACGTCAAGCAATGCAGGGCGCGGAAGTAAAAGCGTACCCGCCAACCAGTTCGCTTCATCTTCCTGATTTTGATCATAATTGGCCGGAACAAGATGGCCTTCGTCAGATTTTACAACCAAACTCAATTCATGCCCGAGGAGGATGTGGGATAATTCGTGCATTACGACGCTGTTAATTCTCGCGTCGCTTTGGCTCGGATTAAAGACGACAAGATGGCTTGTTGATTTTCTCAGCGCGAAGGCGGACCAACTATCTTTGTCGTGTTTGGTCAATTGCAGAATATCCGGCTGCGTCAGACCATCGATATCCTGAACTGCCCAAACTCTGATTCGGTTGTATTTTGCAAGACGCAACGCCGACAAAGGAGCAAGCGGATCCAAATCTAGGGATCGTCGTATCTCTACCGAACGTCGCTCACATTGTGATTTGAACCCCCTTTTCAGCAAATCAATGACTTTCCGATTCAACTTCGGCGCTAAATTTTTCCCATGCCAATTCAATCATATTAGCCATTGATTTCGTGGTTTTGGGGTCTATTGCGGTCTTTTTCTTGAATGCAATTTGCAGGTCGCCGACGCCAGTGAATTTTGCCGGATTCTCTCCTATCCATTTGCAAACTTTATCTAAAGTAGCAACATCTGGGATATGGCCCCTTTCTATTCTTGAAAGAGTGGATGGGCTAATACCAATCTCCTTCGCCGCAGCGCGGATGCCCATGCTACCTCGATGCTTGAGCGTCAGTGGTCCAATATCATCCAACTTCATGATCGATTTACGTGTGTATCATTAATTATCATTTGTGTCCCTTTCATGGGTATTTGTGTTTCACGAATTGACACGCGCAGGCAAAACTGCCAGCGTACCAGTTGGTGAGACACATAGTGAATCACTTCCAGGACATCTAG
>JAPYPT010000339.1 GCA_029937535.1 Alphaproteobacteria bacterium | reverse complement strand
GGTCACCGGTGTCCGGCCAGATACGAAAGTCATCATTGGGAAGGGCGGCCCGCAAGGCCGCCAGCCACTGGTCCGCATTGTCCCAGGGGCAGTGAAAAAGTATTGCCAAGGAATAGCCCTCATTACGTTATCGCGTATATGATAGAGTACAAACCCCGCACCACAAAGCCCGTCAAGAAATCGCAGGAGCCGCCATGTCACGTCTGATCACCGTCGCCGCCGCCCAACTAGGTCCCATCGAACGTGAAGAGGGCCGCGCCAGTGTCGTTGGCCGCATGACCGACATGATGCGCCAGGCCCATGCCCGGGGCGCCCGCCTGGTGGTCTTTCCCGAAATGGCCCTGACGACGTTTTTCCCGCGCTGGTATATTGAGGACGAGGCGGAGCTGGACAGCTTTTACGAGACCGAGATGCCCTCGGCCCAGACCCAGCCCCTGTTCGATCTGGCCAAGGAACTGGGCGTTGGTTTCTACCTGGGTTATTCGGAAATGTTCTTTGACGAGACTGGCAAGAAACGCCGCTTCAACACTGCCATACTGGTCAACCAACAAGCCGAGATTGTCGGCAAATACCGCAAGGTGCATTTGCCCGGTCACGCCACCCACGAACCCGAACGCGAATGGCAACATCTGGAAAAGGGTTATTTCGAGGTTGGCGATCTGGGCTTTCCCGTATTCCGCACCATGGGCGGCGTCATGGGCATGTGCCTGTGCAATGACCGCCGCTGGCCCGAGACCTGGCGGGTCATGGGCATGCAGGACGTGGACATCGTCATGCTAGGCTACAACACCCCGGTCTATAACTCCATCGCCGCCGAAAGCCCCCATCTGCGCATGTTCCACAACCATATATCCATGCAGGCCGGCGCCTATCAGAACGGCACCTGGGCCGTGGGCACCGCCAAGGCGGGGATAGAAGGCGGCGTGGACATGATGGCGGGGTCCTGTATCATCGCCCCCACGGGGGAAATCGTGGCCCTGGCCACCACGGCGGAGGACGAGGTCATCGTGGCCGAATGCGATCTGGACCGGGGCCGCTATATCCGCGACACCGTGTTCAATTTCGCCCAGCACCGGCGCATCGAGACCTATGGCCTGATCACCGAACGGACCGAAGCCATTTCGCCACCCGAATAGCCGCAAGAACGAGGGAGCCCCATGTCCGAACGTATCGTGGTTATCAATCCAAATAGCTCGGTCGATGTCACGAGTGGTATCGATGCGGCCATGGCGCCCCTGCGCTTTGCCGATGGCCCGCGAATTGACTGCCTCACATTGGCCGAAGGGCCGCCCGGTATCGAAACCCAGCGCCATGTGGACGGCGTGGTTGGGCCGCTGTGTGAACTGATCGAGCGGGAGGGCAACAGCGCCGATGCGTTTGTCGTCGCCTGTTTCTCCGATCCCGGCCTGCATTCGGCCCGCGAGACTACCACGCGGCCGGTCATGGGCATATCCGAAAGCGGCATCGTCACCGCCCTGACCCTGGGCGAACGCTTCGGCATCATCGCCATCCTGCCCGCCGGCGTCGCCCGCCATAAACGCTATATCCGGCAAATGGGGCTGGAGGGCCGCCTGGCCGGCGACCGGCCCATCGGCATCGGCGTCACTGGTTTGGGCGACGAGGTGGAGGTCGAAGCGCGCATGACCGCCACCGGCCGCCAATTGATCGAGGAAGACGGCGCCGATGTTCTGATCATGGGCTGCGCCGGCATGGCCCGCTACCGCCTCCGCCTGGAGGATACCCTGGGCGTCCCCGTCATCGATCCCAGCCAGGCGGCCGTGGCCCAGGCCATCGCAGCCGTGCGCCTGGGCTACCGCAACAACAAAACCGACCCGGAGTAAACCAAATGGACCTTATCGGCCGCAACCTCTCGCCCTTTGTCCGGCGCACCGCCGTCATCCTGAAATTGCTGGATCTGCCCTACGAACAACGGGGCCTGTCCACAGCCGACGACACGGAGGAGATCGCCAAGATCAACCCGGTGGTCCGCGTGCCTTCGCTGGTCCTCGATGACGGCGAATGCCTGATCGATTCCAACGCCATCATCGATCATCTGCTGGAGGTGGGCGATCCCGATCACCAATTGCTCCCCGCCGCCGGGGCCGAGCGCCGGGCCGTGCTGCACCTGGCCGCCATCGGCCACGGCGTCATGGAAAAGGCCGTTGCCTCTTCCTACGAACGTAACCGGCGGCCAAAAGAAAAAGTTTTCGATGAATGGGTGAGCATGGTGGACGGTCAAGTTCAGGGCGGCATGGCCGCCTTGGAGCAGGCCGCCTCGAAGGGTGATTTCCTGCACGGTGATCATTTGACCCTGGCCGATGTCAACGCCGTGGTTGCCCTCGATTTTATTGCCATCGCGGTGCGCTATCTGGTCAAGGAGACCCCCTATCCGGCCCTCGCCGCCCTGGCCGGCCGCTGCGGCGAACTGCCGGCCTTTGCCGAGACGGCGTTCAAGCCCGGCTAAGCATTAATGGGGATGTAAGCGTAGCGTAGGAGACACTATCGTGAAATTCGGGTTGCTTCAGTTTTTCAGTTGGCCGGGCCGGCGTGTGCCTCTGTCGACGGTGTATAAACGGGCCTTTCAACGCATGGAGGTCATGGACAAGAGCGGATACGACGCGGTCTGGCTGGCGGAGCATCATTTCTCCACCTATAGCGTCTGCCCCTCGGTGCATATCATGGGCACCCATATCGCCGCCCATACCAAGAATTTGCGCATTGGCACCGCCGTCTCCCTGGCCTCGTTCTACCATCCCCTGCGCCTGGCCGAGGAGGTGGCGCTGCTGGACCATGTTTCGGGCGGCCGGGTGAACTGGGGCGCGGGGCGCGGCTTTGATCCCACCGAGCACAAGGTCTTCGGCGTCGAGCCCAAGGAAAGCTATCCCCGCTTCCGCGAGGCGGTGGAAATCGTCCTCAAGGCGTGGAACGAGGACAAACTTAATTATGAGGGCAAGTTCTGGCAGTTCGAGGATGTGGAAGTGCTGCCCAAGCCGCTGCAGGACCCCATGCCCGTCTGGCTTGCCGCCACCTCGTTGGAAGCCATTGAATGGACCGCCGAACGTGGGTTTTCCATCATGATGGACCCCCACGCCACGCACCCGGAAATCGCCTCCAAGCGGGCCCATTACAAACAGGCGCTGGAGGCGGCGGGCTATTCCATCGCCGGGCGGGATATCCCCATGGCACGCACCCTGGCCATGGGCGCAACCCAGCGCGAGGCGGAGGACGTGGGCCGCGCCGGGGCCGAGTTCATGTTCGGCAGCTATCTGCGCAAGAAAGCCAATATTCGGGGCACCGCCGCGGGCGCCCAGAAAACCATCCAGATCGAGGCCCTGGATGCCTCCATACAGTCCAACGACGATCCCGTGGCCCGCTATGTCAACGAAATCGCCATCTGCGGCACGCCGGAAAAAGTCATCGCCGATATCGAGGAAATGCAGGAAACCCTGCCCCTGGATTATCTGATGATCGCCCCGCTCAGCCACGCCTCCTTCGTCATGTTCACCGAAAAAGTCCTGCCGCATTTTCAATAAGCCGCTGTAGGATGTAACAATGTCCGTACCAAACAAATGGAGACATTCCATCATGGAACCGATCCGCTATGTCGATGCCTTGAACAACAAATACGGCTCCATGGGTTTTCCGCCCTATCAATGGAGCGAGAACGATACCGCACCCTGGACCCCCCTTGCCAAGCCGTTGGCGGATTGCACCGTCGCCTTGCTGGTCAGCGGCGGCATTTCCCATTGCAACGCCCCCCCGTTCGACCCGGACGCGCGCAACGACCATCGCGTGGACGCGGTCGATCCAGGCACGCCGATGGATCAGTATCAGATCCACGACAGCTATTACGATCATGGCGACGCCGACAGGGATCTCAACTGCCTCTTCCCCGTGGACCGGCTGGCCGAACTGGCCGCGGCCGGCGAAATCGGCGCCGTGGCGGACCGGCATTGGAGCGGCTTCATGGGCCGGACCTATAACCGCTCCAAGGTGATCGGCGAATCCGCGCCGGCCTTTGTCGAAGATTTGCAGGCGGACGGTGTTGATCTGCTCGTCGCCATACCCGCTTGACCGCTCGATCACCAGACCGTGGGTCTGGTCGCGCGCGTCGTCGAACAATCCTGCATTCCAACCGTCACAGTTTCCACCGGTCGTGACATCACGGCCCTGGTGCGTCCGCCCCGCAGCCTGTTCGTCAATTTCCCCATGGGTAATACCTTCGGGCGGGCCGGCGACAGCGCCACGCAAACAAAAATCCTGCGCGCCGCGCTAGATTTTGCCACCACCGCCACCGAACCCGGCGTCCTGTTCGATTGGCCGGAGCCATGGGACGGCCCCTTTGAATATTTCGCCGGCGAAACCTCGCCCGAAGCGATCGCGAGGCAAAAGAAGAAATAGGCCGGGCGGGGAAAGCGAAACCATGGCGCGGAAGACTGAACCACACGATGCCCGAGCGGCCTATGCGGCGGCCATGGAGGCGGCGGCCGAGGCGGTGGGATTGTCGCGGGAGCGGGATCTTGTGGTGATGGCGAAACTTGTCGCCCTTGGCGCCGGGTCGGCGAAAAACCCCTCCATTTCCGATGTGGCGGCGCAGTGTATGTGGCCCTATGACCAGACGCGGCGGCGGCTGTTGTCGTTGCAGAAGCGGGGCTTTGTCCACATCAAGCAACACGAGAGGCACCTGCAATTGTCGCTAAGCGCCAAGGGCTGGTGGGCCATCGGCACGGCCATGGTGGCCATGCAGGCGGCCACGGAGACGTTCGTGGGGCAGATCGGCGGCGAATAAATCGCTTCGGAACCGGCCAGATCAAACATACAACGCGACACCCGCCGATTATATCGTCATTGCCGGGCTCGACCCGGCAATCCAGGGCAAAAAACTCCAGTGTTTGCGGCCCTGGATCCACGGGTCTCCGCTTCGCTGCGCCCGAGGATGACGGTGTGTCGTGTAGTGTGGCGTTCAAATGAACGCAGGTTGCTCTAGGTGTGAGTTCTCAATAGGTTGTTCATTCGATCCTCTTCTGAAAAGCTGATGTTTGC
>JAPYPT010000522.1 GCA_029937535.1 Alphaproteobacteria bacterium | reverse complement strand
GCGCTAGGGGGCGCACTCCTATAACCAAAACTTGCGGATGTCCCGCCCGCCGTGCAACTTCCGGCGACACAGGGATATCTCAGAACCGGTTGGGTCATCGTTAGTATCGGTCGGTGTTTAGGTCTTCCTGTTGGCGAACCTTCCGTGGGTTGCTGGCATCTCTTTTAGTTGCGGCGTTGTTGGTTTCACTGCCTGGGAGTGCGTGGGCTGGAGGGGTCACCTGGACGGCCCGGTCGGCTTCCGAAGCCAACAGTTGGAAGGCCCTCACCTATGGGAACGGCCTGTTCGTCGCCATTTCTACTGACGGTTCGAACCGTGTGATGACGTCACCGGACGGGACCAACTGGACGGCCCGGTCGGCTTCCGAAAACAACGAGTGGAAAGCCGTCACCTATGGGAACGGCCTGTTCGTCGCCGTCTCTAGCAACGGTTCGAACCGTGTGATGACGTCACCGGACGGGACCACCTGGACTCCCCGGTCGGCTTCCGAAGCCAACTATTGGAGGGCCGTCACCTATGGAAATGGCCTGTTCGTCGCCACCGCTGAGACCGGCGCGAACTATGTGATGACGTCACCGGACGGGACCACCTGGACTCCCCGGTCGGCTTCCGAAGCCAACGTGTGGAACAGCGTCACTTATGGGAACGGGCTGTTTGTCGCCGTCTCTCATGGAGGCACGAACCGTGTGATGACGTCACCGGACGGGACCACCTGGACCGCCCGAGCCGCAGCCGAAAACAACGTGTGGAAAGCCGTCACCTATGGGAACGGCCTGTTCGTCGCCGTCTCTGATGGAGGCACGAACCAGGTGATGACGTCTCCGGACGGGATCACCTGGACCGCCCGGTCCGCTGCCGGAGCCAACAATTGGAGGGCCGTCACCTATGGAAACGGCCTGTTCGTGGCCGTCTCTAGTGACGGCGCGAACCGTGTGATGACGTCACCGGACGGGACCAACTGGACTCCCCGGGCCGCTGCCGAAGCCAACGTGTGGAAGGGCGTCACCTATGGAAATGGCCTGTTCGTCGCCGTCTCTAGTGACGGCACGAACCGTGTGATGACGAGCAATGCGACTCCACCGGGATTCACGTTGTCGACAAGTACCGCGACCGTGTCAGAGACCGGC
>JAPYPT010000338.1 GCA_029937535.1 Alphaproteobacteria bacterium | reverse complement strand
CTAGTCGTAACATAAATTAACGTAATAAATAATGACCGATAACTCGCAATATTGGATACGTTTCAGGCAGGGGGCAAAATTCAGTGGTGAAGTGCATGAAGCAATCAATTCGTTTTTCTGTCATTGCAGGCATCATCGCAACAACGGTTGGGGGATGTTCACAAAATTTAACTGCTTTTCATGAGGACCAGTCAATTCAGGGACCAAAGTCTCTGATAGAGCGCAGCTCGTTCCAGAAAATCGATCTGGCTCTTTTGTTGGCGCCGAAAGGAAACATACTGTTAGACGGTCCCACTACGGAAAAAATTCGCCAACAGTACCTGCAACTTGCTTTCAATGCATTTTACGGGGAAGCGACCAGCCAGGTCCTGCGCCGAAATCGGGTGCAAAACCGCATTATTGCCGCCTCGAACCAGCGTTGCAGTGAGTTCAAAAAATTTATCAAACAATTCGACTCCAGCAGTAACCTGTTCCTGGGTGGTCTAACGACTTTGACGGCCGGGCTAGGCGCGATTCTTACTGCGGCGAGCACCGTGCGTGCCTTGGCAGGGTCGGCCGCGATCGCAAGCGGCTTTCGAGCTGAGGTAAATGAAGCCTATTTTCAGCAACAAACCGTGCAATTGCTGACTAATGGGTTCGAAGCAACTCGCAAGGTTACGCTTGAATCGATCAGGTTAAAGAGCCCACTAACCATCGACGAATATACCGTCGAGCAGGCGATCGGAGAAGCCGTGATTTATCATGATCAATGCAGCTTGCTAGCCGGATTGGAACGAGTCGCGCTGGACCGTAAGAGAGCAGACAATCCTGGCCTTGCTCAAATTGGCAAGGTACTTGATCAATTGCAAAGCACCCGTAACAAGATGAACCAGTTGGTTGGCGCGCCGGGGTCACTGAATATTGCGGGGATCTATTCCTCCGAAACGGCAAGTGTTGCCTCATCTGCGGCGACGCTTCCTCTCGTTGCATTTTTCAAGGCCGAGAATTCCAAACGGGCATTGTCCGCTACGGCCGAGAAAATCGGCAAGGCCACTTGGCCGAATGTCACTGTGAACGAGCCGACCGCACTCGGTGTGCAACCGCCCGCAGACGCTACGAACTCACTGCATATAGCCTATATGAAACGGCTGATACGACACGAGGAATACGAAGACTTCCTTACTGAAATCGACGACGCTAAAGATAAACTGTCGGATGTCGACGGCAAGAAGAAAATTGCCGGTGAAATAGAGAAGTTGGTCGACGGGTTCGAGGCTATACTCATTAAGGAAAATAAGGCGGCGCTGACCAAACTGCAAAATGAAATTTTTCAGCAGGTTGCGGAAGCGCAAACCCGGGATGCCGGGTCGGGGCGGGACGAGATATTGGGCGAAATAAACAAGATGAAGGCGCAGGCCGCCAGCAAAATCAAGGAGCTTCAGGCGGCCATTGACGCATTTGACAAGAAAAACGCCGAGGCCGGCAAGCTGATTAAGACTATCGCGACCATCGAGAAACGCGTGAAGAAGTTCAATGATGCCGCTGCGTCATAGCAATCCGGTTGCCAGTAGCGCGCCGGTGGCGGTCGCCGTGCCCGTAACCTTGGTAGAGATCGCGCCAACAAGGAATGAAGTGGCAAATACGACCAAAGTTCTGTCGAATAATGCGAAATACCTGCTTCAACCCGTTGCTGGCGCCGGCCACAGTATCAGTCCCAAAAATAATATTGATATTACTATTACGTCACAGCACTAATTCGTCACGGGTTAGAGGCGTAGCAGTTTGCCGGGGTTCATGATGTTTTTCGGGTCCAGGGCGCCTTTCACGGCGCGCATGACATCGATGGCGCCGCCAAGTTCTTCTTCCAGATAATCGATCTTACCGGAACCCACCCCATGTTCGCCGGTGCAGGTCCCTTCCATGGCTTGGGCGCGGCGGACCAGGCGGTCGTGGAATTCATGGGCCAGGCGGCTTTCTTCCTCGTCGTCGTAGTTGGCGATGATCGACATATGGAAGTTGCCGTCGCCCGCATGGCCCACGAATGGCGAGACCAGGCCGCTTTGCTCCAGATCCTCCTTGGAGGCCATGATGCATTCCGCCAGGCGCGAGACCGGCACGCAGACATCCGTGTTCATCATATGCTGGCCCGGCTTCGCCGTGGCCATAATGGCGTAAAGGCCATTGTGGCGCGCCGCCCATAACTTGTTGCGCTCCTCCAAGGTCGAAGCCCATTTGAAATCGCCGGCGCCATAATCGGCGGCGATGGCCTGCACCATCTCCGCCTGCTCCGCCACGCCGGCCTCGCTGCCGTGGAATTCCATGAACAGGGTATCGCCGATGGTGTAGTCGTCCAGCTTGCCGTAATCGCAGATCATCTTCATGCCGGTCTTGTCCAGCAACTCACAGCGCGCAATGGGGATGCCGCATTGCACCACGGCAATCACCGTGTTGACGGCCGCTTCCAGGTCGGGGAAGGAACAGACCGCCGCCCGCGTCGCCTCCGGAATGCCGAACAAGCGCAGGGTGACCTCCGTAATCACCCCCAACGTCCCCTCGGAGCCGACAAACAGCCGGGTCAGGTCATAGCCGGCCGATGACTTGCGGGCCCGGCGGGCGGTCTGAATAACACGGCCGTCGGCCAGCACCACGGTCAGGGCCAGAACATTCTCGCGCATGGCGCCGTAACGCACGGTGGTGGTGCCCGAGGCCCGGGTCGCGGACATCCCGCCCAGAGAGGCATCGGCGCCGGGATCGACGGGGAAAAACAACCCGGTATCGCGCAGATATTCGTTCAACTGATTGCGGGTGACGCCGGCCTGAACAGTGCAGTCCATGTCCTCCGGGCTGACCCGGATGACCTGGTCCATGCCACTGACATTGAGGGTAACGCCGCCGCGCACGGCCAGGGTATGGCCTTCCAGCGCGGTGCCGGTGCCGTAGGGGATGACGGGCGTATCATGGGCCGCACAGGCCTTGACGATGGCCGAAACTTCCTCGGTGCTGTTGGCGAAGGCGACGCCATCGGGTAGCGCCGGGGTGTGGTAGGCCTCGCCCTTGCCATGGTGTTCGCGCACCGAATGGGCGGTGGTGAAGCGTTCGCCCAACAGCGCGCGCAGGGCGGTGACCAGATCTTCGGGAAGCTGGGGGGCGTTGGCGCCGTCAACCGCAATGCTCATGGCGATCATCCTTTCAAGTTTGCCCTTTCGGGGCGGGGTCAAAATGCCACAGCCACCGCCCCGATACCAGCACCCAAGGCCGATTAATGTGCTACAAGGCGGCAACAACAGAGCTACAAAATACCGGACAAATAATAGATTGCGAGTAAACGTGAGCGAAACCGAGAAACCGACCATATCCGCCTCCACCGTGCTGTTGATCCGTGATGGCGCCGACGGGCTGGAAGTTTTCATGGTGGTGCGCCACCACGAAATCGACTCCTTTTCGGGCGCCCTGGTGTTTCCCGGCGGCAAGGTCGATCCGGAGGACGCCGAGGCGCGGCCCTTTTGCCGTGGCGCCGGGGGCCTGGACGAAGGCGCCCTGTCCCACCGCGTGGCGGCGGTGCGGGAAGCCTTCGAGGAATGCGGCGTCCTGCTCGCCACCAACAAGGACAGCGACGATCTGATCGATGCGGCCCGTCTACAGGGTATCGAGGGGCGCTGGCGCGCCGATCTGACGGCCGGCAAAATCACCATCGCCGATGTCTGCCGCGCCGAGAGCCTGGTCCTGGCGCTGGACAAGATGGTCAACTACGCCCACTGGATCACGCCGCGCATTGTCCCCAAGGTGTTCGATACGCAATTTTTCGTGGCCCGGGCGCCGGTGGATCATGTGGCCTTGCATGACGGTTCCGAATCCACGGATTCCGAATGGCTGCGGCCCGAGGCGGCCGTGGCGGACGCGGAATCGGGCAAGCGCACGGTGGTTTTCCCCACCCGCATGAACCTGTTGAAACTGTCCCAGTACAATTCGGTCGACGAGGCCATGGCGGCCAGCCGCGCCACCACCGTCATCACCGTGCAGCCGGAGACTGAAAAGCATCCGAGAGGCAGAACCCTGCGCATTCCCGTCGAGGCGGGCTATCCCGGCAGCCATTTCCTGGTCGAGGAAGAGGGCGCCAAGGTCACCGTGCTTGAATAGGCGGGGGCGGAGATCGGGAGGGAGATCGGGAGGATGAGATTTTCCTTTTCCCGCCGCCTGGCGGCGGAATTCATCGGCACGGCCTTTTTGCTGGCCACGGTGGTCGGCTCCGGCATCATGGCGGAGAACCTGGCGGGCGGCAACGTGGCCATCGCCCTGCTGGGCAACACCATCGCCACCGGGGCCATTCTGGTGGTGCTGATCCTGGTCTTCGGCGCCATCTCCGGGGCCCATTTCAACCCCGCCGTTACCCTGGCGTTTTTGCTGCGGCGGGAGATTACGCCGGGCGCGGCGGGGGCCTATGTAGCGGTGCAGATCGCCGCCGGCGTCTGTGGCGTCTTCGCCGCTCATTTCATGTTCGCCGAACCGGTGCTGATGATATCCGCCAACGCACGGACCGGCGCGGGGCAATGGTTCGCCGAATTCGTTGCCACCTTTGGCCTGGTGGCGACCATACTGGGCTGCGTACGTTTCCGGCCCGACGCCGTGCCCTATGCAGTGGGATTGTTCATCACCGCCGGTTATTGGTTCACCGCCTCGACCTCCTTCGCCAATCCGGCGGTCACCATCGCCCGCACCCTGACCGATACCTTCTCGGGCATCGCGCCCGTCGACGCCCCGGCCTTCATCGCCGCGCAATTGATCGGCGCCGTGGCCGCGACGTTGATTTTCGGCTGGCTGTTGCGGGAAGAGTAGGTAACGAAGCAAGTGAGCAAAACACCAAGCGTCCGCCAAATCGTCATCCTCGCGAAAGCGCACTGCTGTCCGGTTAAATGTTGGGCGCCGAGCGCAAGTCGATGAAATTATGGGCAATCCTCCGCTTCGCAGTACCTGGGACATGAAAACGCCGACTGGAGTCCCTTGCCGTCGTATCTTTCGGGCAGGCCCGAGTCAGATGTCGAAATGGATTGCCGGGTCAAGCCCGGCAATGAC